>CAIVND010000021.1 GCA_903907185.1 uncultured Acidimicrobiaceae bacterium | reverse complement strand
GTCAGCGTTTTCAGCGAACAACCGAAACCTGACTGCCACATCGCCCCAAATGCTCTCCAAATAGGCCTGGACCTCTTGCATTCCCTGGCTACGGAGGTGGTAGATCCGACGGGTCCCCTTTGCCTGCTCGGCTACCAACCCAGCGTCTTTCAACAGGCGAAGATGGCGTGATACCGCTGGTCGGCTAATCGACATTGAATCGGCGATCTCTTGCACCGGCTTGTCACCATCGCTGAGAAGACGCAGGATCGTGCGCCGATTGGGATCGCCCAAGGCCTCGAATGGATTACCGGATATCTCTGCTTGGATCATGGATCATCCCACCGACTCGACACGCCGCTTGAGGCGCATCACGAACTGTTCAAATGACTGCATCCGGGAGCGCTCCTCAGACCATTGGTAACTTCTTGGCTACCGTAACATAAAAGTTACCAACTGAAGAACTCGCAAGGCCAAGAGTCGGCGGAATCCTCTTGCTGCGAATCCCCAAATGACTGACGTCGGGATCCCATCGGTTACGTGCGACGACCAACGAGAAGGTCGAACAAAGGTGGGTACGGAGAGACCCCGAGCTCATCGTCATACTCTGATGACGAGCCCGGGGTCTTGATTTAGCGAAGCGCTCTGCGCCTCTATGGAGCAAAGTTCAAAGGTGAACCTCTCCGCAAACTTTTCTCTCAGTATTAGTGCTGATCACCTAGCCAGCCGGCAGAGCCTGCAGGTGGAGCATGGTCAGGTCCACCGGGTCCCCTTGGGGGCATGCCGATCATCACCTTCGTTGCCGTCACTGTGCCCGATGAGGTGGTGCCAACGACGAAGACATGTTCGCCGACGGTGACGTTCGACAGACTCGGTGAGGTTACCGATGGGTCGCCATAGGTCGTCGATGACGATACGTCGACGGTGACCGTGGTTCCGTCGTGGTTCTTCACCGTGAAGCTATTGCCGGACGCGTCCACCGATGCAACCGTCCCTGCTGCTGCAGGTGGAGCATGATCGGGTCCACCGGGACCGGGCAATCCCGCTCCCGCCCCTGCGGGCGCAGTCGCCGTGGTCGTGGCAGTGGAGGCCGATGCGGTTGCAAGAAGTAGTCCACCACTCGCACCTCCCGCGATGAGCGCGGCGCCAGCCACGCCCGCCAAGAGGCGATGTCGAGGACGTCGTCTTTTCACTGGAGCTTCGCCTACCTCTTCAATGGTCTCATCCATGATTCCTCCTTATCGCCGTAGCGATCGATGTGCCCTTCACGAACTTCCGGGCTTTTCGGTATTGGCTATGGACTCTTTTGGAGATCTCTTTTTTGATCGCCCAAGAGCCATAGGAAGATGTTGGCAATGACGTCTGTGGCCAGGGACGTTCCCGCCTGAAAGCGAGCGGTGAATCTTGAGCGGTCGCCCTTCATGCCAACAGAGTCGTAGCGGAACAGTGGATCACGTTCCCGATGGGATCAGATTGGAGAGAGGTTCTCTTCGCCAGTTCGATGAAGTCCCCTCGCTTGGAAGCGAAAGAATCTGTCGTCGTCGAATAGATGGATCATGTGGTTCCTATTTGGCATACTGAAGAAATATGGATGATTGCAGTCACGTAGACAACATCAAACTTTTCCACCTGCCGGAATCGGTTGATGGCTGTGAGGAGTGCTTGGCCGAAGGTGGTCAGTGGCTTCACCTACGAATCTGCTTAGGGTGCGCACATGTGGGTTGCTGCGATGATTCACCCGGCCGGCATGCCACAGCGCACTCGAACTCCACCGGCCATCCGATCATCCGATCGCTCGAACCTGGCGAAGAGTGGAGTTGGTGCTTCGTCGACCAAGTTGGGATGGTAATTCCAGGGGTCACGGGGTCCACCCATATTCCGCCTTCACCGCTCGGGTGATGGTTGCAGTTGAACAGGCGAGCAAGAATCTGAGCGATTTTCGCTGAGTCCAGGAGCGGTTTTCACCGCTTGGACTGCAGTGCTCCAATAACGTAAGTTCACATTCGCACCGAGCGAAGCGAGGACTGAACATGAGTGTCATTACTGTGGCGAAGACTCCAGGAGTCGCAGAGGCGAGGGCAGCTTTTGCTGAGCGTGCCGAGGAGATGAAGGAGATCTCTGCTCGCGGAGGCAGCTGGCGCGATTCACCATCGGTTCGGAATCGGTGACGGTTATATTCTCGTGGTTGATGAATGGGACACTGCCGGGCACTTCGGGAGTTCTTTTCGAACCCTGAGTTACACAAATTTATTGCACAGATCGGCGGTACCGGGGCACCGGAGATCACGATCGTTGAATCGATAGAAACCGCTCATCAGTTTTGACCTGCGTAAGCATCTATCAGCGATAGATATTCCGAGTCCTCAGCGAATGAGATCCTCGATTTGAGCTGCAGGAAGGTAACAGTTCAGCTACGGAGCTGCGTGCCAACATCTGTTTTCGAAGCGACTAGCCCTCAGCGTGGAGGGTGTCCCAGAAGGAATCAGCGATCAGCATGACAAACTGAAACTTCGCGAGGTTCGTCTGCTCAGCAAGGACACTATCTACGATGAGCTCACGCGCTGAGACTTTCGCTTGTGGTTCTTTTGATTCGTAGAAACCAGCCAATGAACCTGAGGCGGCGAGCTCTTTGAACGTTTGACGGGTCGCGTGTGCGAGCTCGACGGTCTCATCCTCTGAGAGCATTGAAAAGGAGTCTCGCTTCAGTTTTGTGAAGATCGCTCCCGCTGGGGGGGATTCGTCACCCTCAACCGTTCCTAGCGATTTGGTCAGTTGTTCGTCAAGATTCGATGTATCAGCCATGACTCGTACGCTATACCAACCACTGACTGGCGAATCGCAAACCTCAATACCTGGAGGACTTGATCTGGGACGTCGTCCTATTGTCCGCCTATCCAATCAGGAGACTTTGTCCACCATCTACTACGAGTGAGACCCCGGTGACAAAGCTTGCCTCGTCGGAGCAGAGGTAGAGCGCTGCATGCGCTATATCCCAAGCGGTGCCTGCCTTTTTGTTGAGCGGCACCTGCAAGTCTCGTTTTGCGATCACCGCCTCACGCGAATCGCCAAGTACGCCGATACGGGAGTTGATGGCCATTGGAGTATTGATCTGGCCGGGAACAATCACGTTGGCGCGGATGTTGTACTCAGCATTTGTGATGGCAAGGTTTTGAGTAAGCGCAATAACACCTGCCTTTGAGGTCTTGTAGGCGATGTACGGGTAGTTGCTATATGCCGCAAAGGAGGAGATGTTGAGGATCACCCCTGACCGTTGTGAGCGAAATAGGGGGAGCACGTGTTTACAGGTGATCACCATTGAACGCAGATTTAATGCCATCACGCGATCAAATGCATCAGAGTCCACATCGACAACGGGCGCGTCTCCAATGGCAAGGCCAGCGCCCACGTTGTTATGGAGAATGTCTACGCGCCCATATCGCGCAATGGCGCCAACCACCATTGCTTCGATCTGCGACTCATCGGTGACGTCGGCTTGGAACGCAGCTGCATCGCCGCCCTCGTTCGTGATAGCTGCGACCGTGTCCTCAGCCGATTGGAGATCGCGATCGACGCAGAAAACACTTGCGCCCTCTCGTGCATAGAGCACTGCCGCGGCGCGGCCATTTCCGATCGCATGTCCTGGAGTTTGGCCAGCACCGATCACGAGTGCAATCTTGCCGTCGAGGCGGCTGCCTCCAGGAGCACTTCCCAGAGGATCAAGGTAGAAGTTATTGAGGTCGATCACGGGCGCATCGTAGCAGTGCGCGATTGGGTACGGCACGAGTGGAGAATCATCTCTGATGACCAGTCAATTGACCTCAATCCTGGATTGGCAAAGCTTATTTGGAGGGGAATGGGGGAGTCCAGATAGCTCCACTCGCGTCACCATAAGAACAACACATTCTGTCTAAATATTTGATTCCAACCCAAGCACAGACGAGTGCATCGATTGCGTCTTCGTATCGCTTCATTGCAGTATTTGTCGTAAATACCAACTCACGAAGAGGAACGTTGATATCGGTGATCTCGTCACCTAAGGCCGTAAGAATTT
>CAIVND010000020.1 GCA_903907185.1 uncultured Acidimicrobiaceae bacterium | reverse complement strand
CTCGCATCGAACCCTTCTTTGATGCTCTCGAACGCCAAGTAGATCTTTGTCTCTTCGGCCAAGCCCTTCCGCCAACGGCGCTCGAGGATATCTGCGACAAGAATCAATCTCCTCAAGTCCCGACCTGGCTCATGTTCACCTCTGGGACAACAGGAAAACCAAAAGGAGTCCTCCTTTCACACGCAAATATCTATGCATCCCTTCGCAGTGCACAACACGCCCGCCTTGTTGGGTCTGCCGATATCTACGCCTATCCCTTCCCTCTTTGTCATGTTGCTGGCTATAACGTTCCACGCCTCCACGTTGCCGGGCGTCCTGTTGTCTTGTTTCCTCAGTTCACCGCTCCAGTCTTTATTGAGAACGTCGAGCGCCATCACGTGAACTCGGCAACCGTCGCTGCGACCATGCTGGCGAGCTTGATGCAACACCTCGAAGCGCATCCTGATGACATCGCCCGACTCGCCACTCTCCATTCCTTGAGTTATGGCGCAGCACCCATGCCAACGGTGCTGCTCGAAGAAGCTCGGGAGGTACTTGGTTTGACGTTTTCTCAAGGATTCGGCATGAGCGAGATGGCAGGAAATGCCCTTTTTCTCGATGCAGCAGCCCATGAGCGTGGCTTTACGAGCGACCCTTCGCTCTTGTCGGCAGCAGGTGAACCGGGACCAGGTGTCGAAGCCATGATCCTCGATGCTGAGGGTAATCCGGCAGCGAGAGGGCTCTCCGGGGAAATCGCCATCCGAGGAGCGCAGGTCATGGTGGGTTACCTCGATGATCCCGACGCCACCGCCAAGGCCGTCGTCGATGGCTGGCTCCACACGGGCGATCTGGGTCGCCAACGTCCCGATGGGATCTTCGAAGTCATCGATCGGCTGAAAGACGTGATCGTCTCGGGCGGTGAGAATGTTGCTTCACTTGAGGTTGAACAGTTGCTCCGCTCTTCGTGTCCAGAAATTCTCGACATTGCCGTTATTGGCGTCCCTGACCCCACGTGGGGAGAAAACGTCTGCGCGTGCGTTGTCTTTCGTGAAGGTCAAAAATTGAATTTGGACGACATCGCCGAGCGAAGCCGTGATGCGTTGGCCGGATTCAAATTGCCGCGCCATCTTGTCGTGCTCGATGCTCTCCCGACTCTTCACTCAGGAAAAGTCTCAAAGGCTGAACTACGCCGGTGGCTCTCCGAAAATCCGGAACAACTTGGAGCTCGGCGAGGTCGATCCGCATCCTCCTAAGAACGAGGTATCCCTCATCAAGCCTAGATGGCGCCTTGTACTACCATTGAGATCGAACACACCGCGGAAGGATCGACAGAAATGGCGACAGTGACCCCACCGAAAGTCCTCGGGACAACCGGAACACTTCTTGCGCTGATCGCGGTGGCATCGGTGGCGAACTTCAACCTGGCGGTAGCCAATGTTGCGATTCCCGAAATCGGACTTCACTTTGCAGCATCCCAGACGCAACTCAATCTGGTGAGTGTCGGGTTTTCCTTGGGGCTCGCCAGCACCGTCTTATATTTGGGAGCCTTCGGCGACCGTTACGGACGAAAACTCATGCTCGTCCTCGGCATGATCTTGACCATCCCCGCCGCGCTCCTCGCCGCCTGGAGCCCGTCGATTGAGATCTTGTTTGCTGCTCGCCTCATCGGCGGTGTGGCTGCTGGGATGGCCTTCCCAACCACGCTGGCTCTCATCACCGCACTCTGGGATGGAGCCAAACGAACAAAAGCGATTGCCCTGTGGTCAGCAATCGGCGGCGCAATGATCG
>CAIVND010000019.1 GCA_903907185.1 uncultured Acidimicrobiaceae bacterium | reverse complement strand
CGGTGTTACCAAGCCGAGGCCCCGAGGAGACCACCGACTGCTGCACGGCGGAGATCCGACCACGCAGCTGGTCGGTCGCCTCAATCTGAACGATCGAACTTCGAAAGATCGCAGCGACCTGGTCGCCAGCGCCCGCGATCGCTAAGAGCACGACGGCGACGATCAGCGAGTTCGCAAAACCAAAGGCAGTGATCGCTGCCCCCCATACCGAGGTTGCAATGCAGATTGCGATCCCCGGTCGCCGTATCCGTTGAGTCCATCCAGAGACAAAGGTTGCCGTTGCCGATCCAATGCCGGGCGCTGAGTAGAGCAGTCCGACCGTCTTCGAGCCGCCGTGAAACTGCCCGGTTGCAAGCGCAGGGAACAATGCGGTTGGCATGCCGAGGACCGTTGCGTTGATGTCGGAGACGAAGCAGGCCCAGATCACTTGGCGCGACTTCACAAAGCGAAATCCATCGACGATCGAACTCAACCCAAACTTTGTCGTTCCCTCCTTTGGCGTATGTGGTGAGACGGTCATGATCACACCAACGACGGCCATGAAGCTGAACGCATTGATCCAGTAGACACCTGCGGTATGGACGACCACGATCAACACACCGCCGATCGCTGGTCCACTCACCTGTGCAAATTGGCCGAGCGTACTGCGGAGCGCACTCGCAGAGACGAGAAGCTCACGCTCGGGAATCGACATCATGAGCGAGGTCTTTGCCGGTGAGTCGATGCCCTGAATCGCCTGACCGAGCGCGGCGAGAACGAAGATCGCCCAGACGTGAGGATGGTGGAGAGACGCGTTCAGGCCAAGGAGACCGGCGATGATGAACGCTATCGATCCCGTGATCACGAGGAGCTTGCGACGGTCCATGGAATCTGCGATCGCACCGCCAATGACCGGCGCCAGGATCGCTGGTCCAAGCTGGGCGAGGCTGATCAGTCCAACATCGATCGTCGATTTGGTGAGGGTGTAAACCTGAAAGGCAACAGCGACAGTGGAGAGCTGGCTCCCAATCCCGGACACCCCGTAGGAGATCCACATCCGTCGGAACTCCGGATAGCGCTGCAGTGGCGTTCGATCGACGAAGATTTTTGGCACCAGAACAACCTATTAGACAATCGTTTGGCCGACTCTTCTTATTCACGTCTGCCCGAGTCGGGGTCTTACCCGTTTCCTACTTCGAGGGTCCTGAGTCGATCTCGATCTCGCTGCGCTTTCTCTTGATCTCGTAGGAGAGAAACTTCGGCATCGCCGCGGCGATGATTGCAATGCCGATCAGCGATCCAATCCCGCCCGAGATCACCGAGATCTGTGGTGTCGAAAATCCAGCAACGAGACCCGCCTCGGTGTTGCCGAGTCGAGGACCCGAGGCATTACAAGCTTGTTGTAGTGAGGTCACGCGACCTCGAAGCTGATCGGAAGCCTCAATCTGGATGATCGATGCTCGAAAGATGGCTGAGACCTGATCGCCAAATCCGGCGATCGCGAGCATGATCACCGCGATCACCAGTGACTTAGCAAACCCGAAGGCCGTGATCGCCGCTCCCCAGATCACGATCGAGACAATGATCGCGAGCCCAGGTCGACGGATCCGAGAGGTCCAACCCGAAAAGAAGGTTGCCATCGCGGCACCGGCTCCGGGCGCTGCATAGAGGATGCCGACGGTCTTTGATCCTCCGTGGAACTGTACGAGAGCAAGCGCGGGAAAGATCGAGGTCGGCATCCCAAGGATCGTTGCATTGAGATCAGAGACCAGACAGCCCTGGATCGCCTGGCGGTCCTTAATAAATCGGAATCCATCAGCGATCGACTGGAAGCTGAACTTCGTCATTCCCGCCTTGGGGGTGTGGGCAGAGACGCTAACAACCGCGCGGATCACGACTAAGAAGCTAAAGGCGTTGATCCAGTAGACACCCTTCGTGCCGATGATGACGATGAGAACGCCACCGATCGCTGGTCCGGCGACCGATGCGAACTGACCGAGAACGCTTCTCAGCGCGCTTGCGGAGACTAAGAGATCACTCTCGGGGATCGACATCATGAGTGAGGTTCTGGCCGGTGAATCGATACCTTGGACGCCCTGGGCGATCGCCGCGAGAACAAAGATCGCCCAGATCATGGGGTGATGGAGCGAGGCATTTACGCCAAGAAGACCTGCGGAGACGAAGGCCAAAAGACTGGTGATCACTAAGAGTTTGCGCCGGTCCATGGAATCGGCGATCGCCCCACCGATGACGGGTGCCAAGATCGCTGGCCCAAGTTGGGCGAGGCTGATGAGGCCGACGTCAACCGTCGATTTCGTGAGGATATACACCTGGTAGGCGACGGCAACGGTGGAGAGTTGGGTCCCGATCGCCGAGACACCGTAGGAGAGCCAGATCCGGCGAAACTCCGGGTAACGCTTTAGCGGCGTCCGGTCGATGAAGATTTTTGGCACTAGAACAACCTATTAGACAATCGGCTCTGGGCTCAGCCCGAATCGACAGTTAACACACCGCTCGTCGAGATTTTTCCCCGAACGTGCGCAGGGGACTTTGACCTAGTTTCCGGCCGCCTCGCGCACCGCTTTGATGATCCCCTGATAGCCGGTGCATCGGCAGAGGTTTCCTGACAGGCCGTCGCGAATCTCTTCATCGATGGGATGCGGATTATCGCGAAGCAT
>CAIVND010000018.1 GCA_903907185.1 uncultured Acidimicrobiaceae bacterium | reverse complement strand
TGTTGATGGTCGGGTTAGATTGAAGGAGCGAATTGGAGGGGTCTGGTGGAAAAGGACGACGTTATCGATAGTCCGCGTGAGAAGGTGAGCGATCATATTCGTCGCTACCTCAACTCCGACGGCGATGATGGATACCTCTGGAATGGCGTACCCACTCTTCTCCTCACGACGCGCGGTCGTAAGTCAGAGCGTCTTCGGAGAACTGCACTGATCTTCGGAAAAAACGGTGACAACTATCTCATCGTTGCCTCAAAAGGCGGTGCACCGCAGAATCCTCTATGGTTCGAAAACATTATTGCTGAACCGAAGGTAACGATTCAGGTGAAAGGGGAGGTCTCTCGGGGTCACGCCCGATTGGCAACCCCGCAAGAGCGGGCGTCGTTGTGGTCAATCATGACGGACATATGGCCGGCTTACGATGAGTATCAGGCGAAAACAACTCGCGAGATCCCCCTTGTTGTCATCGAGGTAGTTCCCAGCTAATTAACTAAGGCCAAGATGTTTGAGAGAGATGAGGATATGGAAATGGCAGACACAGAGATCCCAAAGCGAACACTTGGACGCACCGGATTTGACGCGACAGTTCTTGGTTTCGGCGCAATGGAACTCCGGGGAACTGAGCAACACCACCGCGGTCGCGAGATCGATCCCGATCGTCCTGGTGAGATTTTGAATCTCCTCCTCGATGAGGGAATTAACTACGTCGATACCTCAATTGACTACGGTGACTCAGAGGAGTCCATTGGACAACACATCAGTCATCGGCGCGATGAGTACTTTCTCGCGTCGAAATGTGGCTGTTGGGCTGGTGAGCCACTTGCCGAAGGGCTGCGCCCTCACGTCTTCACCCGCAAGAACATCACTGATGGAGTCGAACAGAGTCTTCGGCGTCTCAAGACGGATCACCTTGATCTCATCCAATTTCATCACAGCCCATCGCTGCACGAACTCCACGCAGAGGATGCAATTGAGGTTCTCGTTGAGATGCAACAGGAGGGCAAGGTTCGCTTCATCGGGTCCTCCTCGGTACTCCCAGACATTGTTGATCACATCGATCTCGATGTCTTCGATGTTCTTCAGATCCCCTACTCCGCCCTCGAACGGGAACACGAAGAGGTCATTACTGCGGCGCACGCCGCAGATATCGGCGTGGTAGTTCGTGGCGGGGTAGCACGCGGGGAATTTGGCAAGGCCGAGGCCTGGCAGCGCTTCGCGGATGCAAAGCTCAATGAACTTGCCGATGGTGCCTCGAACGCCGAGTTCATGCTTCGATTCACGATCTCACATCCAGGGATGACGACCACCATTGTTGGGACGTTGGATCCAAATCACCTTCGAGAGAACATCGCAAGTGTTCGCAAGGGACCGTTGCCATCCGACGTTTACGCTGAGGCCAAACGACGTCTTTCGGCTCTGTAATTAGCAGTCGAATAGATTTGTAGGCATGGCCGGGAGCAACCAACGATTACACAATGAGGGTCAGCCCTTCTCGGCATATTCGTGAATTCGAATGTCGTTCTTGGGATCGGGTTTGTCCTTGCTGGCGTAGTAAGTCTTGTTGCGTCTTCGATCTTTGTCATCCGGCTCGAGCGGATCGGTGCTCGACTGCATCTCTCCGAGGCCATATTGGGGCTCGTTGCAGCGCTGGGAGCAGATTCTCCTGAGATCACTTCATCGATAACTGCTCTTGTAAATCATCAACGTGGCATCGCTGTCGGCGTTGTCCTTGGTGCAAATGTCTTTAACCTTGCAGCGCTTCTTGGTCTCGGGGCACTAAGCGCCGGAAGGATCGCGCTTCATCGCAAGGTGGTGATCCTTGCGGGGCTACCCGCCCTACTCGTGGCGGTGATGACTACCGGCCTTGAGCATCATGTTGTAGGCATCTGGCCGGTTGCGATTGTGCTATTCGCAACGGTCATTCCCTATACAGCGATGCTCGAGTTCCCCCGGCGGGTGCTTTCGGTGTTTGGTCTACCGCCACATGCGGTCGAATGGGTTGAACGTGCGATCGCAGAGGATGAGGATGATCTTTCGACGGCGATTCAGCCCGGTGTCGGGTCCGCTCTCGATGGTTACTTAGCGCTCTTGATGTTGGCTCTGGTCGTCGTGGCGAGTGTCGTGATGGAGCGCATTGCGAGCACCATTGGTACTCGGGGTCATCTCTCATCGATCGTGGTTGGCGGCATTATTTTGGCTGGAGTTACGAGCCTTCCGAATGCCGTTGCGGCAATCTACCTTGCAAGGCATGGTCGCGGAGCGGCGGCGCTCAGTACCGCTATGCATTCAAACATGATTAACGTCCTCGCCGGGCTGATCATCCCTTCTCTTTTCGTTGGTGTTGGGTTTGCGACTTCGACGAGCTCACTGCTCGTGCTCTTCTATCTCTGCTTTACCGTTTCGATCCTTGTCATTGCGTACTGGCGAAAAGGTCTTGGGCGGATCTCCGGTACCGTGATCGTCGTGGCCTACTTACTGTGTGTTTGGCTAATGGTCAGGCTTTAACAAGCACCCTGTGGAAAGCGGGCCGCGTGGAGTGCTCTTACTCTTCAGTCTCACCCTGACTCAGCATCTTCGAGACATCGCTCGAGAGTTCAATGCAGAGCGATTTTAGGAGTTCGAGACGGTCCTTTACGCACGGTGCTTCGAGGAGGAGCTGTCGGTCAAAGGCATCAAAGGGCGCAAGCATGCAGAGCGTCCAATGGGCATCGATGAGATCGGTGGGGGTATCTGTACGGAGGTCAAGATCAGCTGGCAGTGGCGGAGAGTCAGAGAGTTCCGAGAGCAAAGCACGTGCTGTCCTTAATGCGTTGAGTGATTCTACGAAACATGCCTCGTCGACTCCGGTGAGATCCTCTGGGAGCCGCTCGATCTCTGCACGCGGGTAGGGAGCATCGTCAAGCCAACGAACAACACGCATGCGCTGGGTACCTCGAGCCAGAAGTGCAAATTGACCGTCGTCGAGCTGTGAGAGCGCTTCAATGTCAGCGATCGTGCCGAGTCCACAGCGCTCGTCGCCACCACCGACCTCAGAGCCGCGTGAGATCAGCACGATTCCAAATGCGCGATCGCTGGTCATTGCATCGGTTACCAACTGTCGGTACCGAGGTTCGAAGATGTGAAGTGGGAATGGCGCTCCCGGGAACAGGACAGCAGAGAGAGGAAACATCGGCATCACTCCTGCGTCTGATGGACCGATAGCTACCGTAAATGGTTCATCCATGACCTGTATGCCTTCGTGTTGTTGCTGTACCCGCCGTGAGCCTACTGTCATACGCTGGAAGCTCGCATGAACATTGCGATGGCGACTTAGGCGAATGGGCCAAGAGAGGTATGGGAGAAGATGCGAACTCAAGTGGGAATTATCGGTGCTGGGCCTGCAGGGCTGATGCTCTCGCACCTGCTCCATCTTGAGGGAATCGAATCTGTCATCGTCGAGAACCGCAGCCGCCAATACGTGGAGGGCCGCGTACGTGCCGGTGTACTGGAAAATGACACGGCTCAGCTCATGATCGATACCGGTGTAGGTGATCGACTCCGCAGAGAGGGTCTGGTTCATCACGGAATTGAACTCCGATTTGATGGTGTTGGCCATCGGATCGATCTCTCTGGATTGACCGAAGGAAGAACAGTCACGATCTATGGGCAACAGGAGGTCGTGCGAGACCTGGCCGATCGCCGACTGGCTGATGATGGGGTCATTGTCTATGAGGCATCAGATGTACAGATCAAGAACATTGACTCAGATCGGCCGGTCATCACGTTTGAGGTGAATGGGGTTCATGAGGAGTTGTTCTGCGACTTTGTCGCAGGATGCGACGGGTTCCACGGAATCTCACGGGAGGCAATTCCTGAATCTATAAGTACGATCTATGACTGGCACTATCCCTTTGGCTGGCTTGGCATTCTTGCTGCAGTTGCTCCATCAACCGATGAGCTGATCTATGCGCGCCACGATCGAGGATTT
>CAIVND010000017.1 GCA_903907185.1 uncultured Acidimicrobiaceae bacterium | reverse complement strand
GATGAAGAGCTCGATGCACGTCTCACTCATCTGCTTCGACGGTCGATGAAGACACAGAACAACGACGTCATCACCTACGGCCCACTCGCCCTGAACCCAGAGACCTACCAAGCGGTAATCGATGGAAACCCTCTCGACCTCACCTTTATGGAGTACGAATTGCTCCGCTTTCTCGCCTCGCACCCGGGAAAGGTCTTCACACGCGAGACACTGCTCTCTCGTGTCTGGGGCTATGAGTACTACGGCGGTGCTCGGACCGTTGATGTACACGTTCGAAGACTGCGGGCAAAACTCGGTGAGGAACACGCAGTGCTGATTGAGACCGTTCGAAGCGTCGGTTATCGATTTGGTCGATCGCGCTGGAAGCTCTGACCTGACGAAATCTCCGAATTAACAGACCTCTCGGCCTCGACCTCTAACGGTTCTTCGTCGAAGCCGACCTCTTCTTGATCGGCGCGAAGAGCTTGTTCGCGGTGCTCGATGCAATGGTGCCGATCGCTACTGCGTAAGGTCCCTTTGGAAGGGCGATCGCGTGGGCGCTGTCGACGACTCCGGTTGCGAGGTTGACACTCACCAGTTCATTGGCACCATTCGCGACGATCCAAGCGGTCTTTGAATCCGAAGTGACGTCGAGGGAGGTGGGGTTTGCAGGCACGTTGATCGAACGAGTTACCGCCTGGGTTGCAACCGAGACGGTCATCAACGTATCTCTGCCTCCGCTCTCGGCACTCGCTACAAGTACCTGATTCTTTGCCCTTACCGCAACGATCGCTTGAGGGGCACCTGAGACAGGAATCGGTGTACCCGGCGTATCTGCTGCCACCGAGATCGGCGTCAAGCTGCCCGAGTTGTAGTTGACAACAAAGGCAGTAGACCCATCTGGGCTCACTGCGACCGCAATCGGAGCGTTCCCAACTTGAATCGGCCTCTTCGCCTTATTGGTCAAAAGGTTGATCGGTGTGACCGTGTGACCAGTCTCTCCAACCTGACCAGCAACGATCGCTCCGGTATTCGCCACAAAAGCGGTTCTGCCATCTGGGGTGATGGCGATAC
This sequence comes from uncultured Acidimicrobiaceae bacterium, assembly GCA_903907185.1. GTDB lineage: Bacteria > Actinomycetota > Acidimicrobiia > Acidimicrobiales > Bog-793 > CAIVND01. The sequence goes on along the minus strand of CAIVND010000017.1, from coordinate 4,970 downwards.
CCTCTGGCCCGAACCCAACGTGGATAGCACGCAGTGGTTTTTTGGTCTTGAGATCGATCGGTGTCACGGTATTACCCAAAGGCGAGCTACCGGCATCGGTGACATAGGCAGTACGACCATTTGGGGTGATTGCAATGCCCGCCGGGCCCGGTCCCGCGGGAATTGCCTTGCCTGGACGATCGGTCAGAAGATCGATCGGTGTAACCGAATTTGACGAGTAGCTCGTTACGTACGCCGTGAGATGATCGGGCGAGATAACCACCGCGTCGGGAAAGATGCCAACATGAACCTCGTTGCTGCGCGTAGAAGACGGTGTGCGAAGGTCAATAACTCTCGCCCCACTGCCGGTCTCGAGTGAAGATCCCGTGCCAATCTCCGTGACAACGGCGATCAAAGCGGGCTTCGTCGCCGAGGCACCAGGCACGAGTGGACTTTTTTGCTTCGACGAGCCACCAGTGACCAAGACGATGAGACCAACCAAAAGTCCAACCGCTAGTACAGCAACGACGAGACGTGCCCTCGCGCGTCGGCGCTGACGGTATGTCCGTATCGGCAGAGGCTTCAATGACTTGCCGGAGGAAGATAGGCCCACGCCTCAATCTCGACGCACGCTCCGCGTGGCAGCCCAGCGACCGCCACTGCTGATCGCGCAGGACGATGGTCGCCAAAATGCTCAACATAGACAGCGTTCATGGCGGCAAATTCGTCCATATCTAACAAGAAAACTAACGTCTTTACGACGTGGTCCAATGTTGCTCCCTCACTCGCAAGCACCGAAGTGAGATTGACAAACGCCTGAGTAAGTTCAGCCTCAACTCCGCCCGCGACCAGGTCACCATCTTTTAAGCCAAGCTGACCAGAGCAGATTAAGAGATCCCCAGCACGGACAATCGGAGCATAAGGCCCAACTGGAGGAGCATCAGAGGACGAGGGCACGACCCCCGGCTCGACGTTTAGCTGAACGAGGACCCGCAGCCACAGGTGCGGGTCGCGTTCGGGTTAGTGATGTGAAAACCAGCACCCTGCAATCCGTCTGCATAGTCAAGGGTCGCGCCGGTAATTAGCGCTGCACTCTCGGGATCAACGACAATCCGAACTGTTCCAAACTCACGGATGACATCGTCATCGGCGATCTCTGAATCGAAGAACATGTCGTAGCTATATCCCGAGCAGCCACCGGGACGGACGGCAACTCGGAGCGCGAGTTCCTCAGCGCCCTCCTCTTGAGAGAGAAGATCTTGCACTTTGGCGACGGCTGAATCGGTCAGCGTTACTGGGCTTGGCCGACGGCCAATCTGTACAGGCGACGTAGTGATGCTCACGGTCGAGTCCTCCTCGGGTCCAATTCCTCACTCATGCTACCAAGTAGGGGCCCTGGTGCATGTCGGTAGCATGGAAGATCATGGAAGAAGCAACAGAGGTTGCCCAAGCAACGCCCCCTACCGAGCTCCACGCGGCCATTACCAACGCTCTGCGAGGGGTAATCGACCCTGAACTTGGTGAAAATATCGTCGATCTTGGGATGGTCCGATCGATCTCGCTCACCGATGGCCTCGCCACCATCGAGATCGCACTGACAATCGCTGCCTGTCCAATGCGATCCAAACTCGAATCTGAGACCGTACACGCTGCTCGGCGAGTCCCCGAGGTCTCCGATGTCAAGATCATTATTGGCGCAATGGAAAAGGAGGAACGTTCAGCACTGATGGCGCGCGCTCGTCTGCTCGCCCAAGATCGTGCAGTACCGACCGACATTCCAATCAGTGCCCGGATCTTGGGCATCATGTCAGGAAAGGGCGGCGTGGGGAAATCCTCGCTCACTGCAAATCTTGCGGCAGCGATCGCTGCCTCCGGTGCGACCGTTGGACTCCTTGACGCTGACATCTGGGGATTTTCGATTCCGCGGATGTTGGGATTCCTCGGAGAGCTCGAAGTGCAGGATAAGAAGATCCTGCCAATGGAGAAGTCCATCGGTGAGGGACTTCTCAAAGTGGTATCGATGGGATTCCTCTCCGACGAAGACGATGCAATCATGTGGCGGGGACTGGTTCTTAATCGCGCACTCCAGCACTTCATCGAAGACGTTAAATGGGGAGCACTGGACTATCTCTTAATCGACCTTCCACCAGGAACCGGCGATGTACAGATGGGTCTCGCACGTATGTTGCCACGCACCGAGCTGCTGATCATCACAACACCGGGTCTTGGCGCACAGAAAGTTGCTGGACGTGCGGCTGATATGGCACGAAAGGGAAACCTTCGCGTCGCGGGAGTAATCGAGAATATGTCCGGGTTCACCTGCGATCACGGGGAGTTTTACCCGCTGTTTGGCGAGGGAGGCGGTGAACGACTTGCCGACTCGATCGGCGTACCTCTCCTTGCAAAGATTCCGATCGATCCCACCGTGGCAGCAGGCGGCGACCGAGGTGAGCCCGCGGTGTTGAACCCCAAGAGTCCGGTCGCCCCCGTGTTCACCGCACTCGCGCACAGAATCATCACGGAGATCGCTCCGGCAATCGACATGCAGTCCTGCAGCGCTCGGATGCTCGAACAGATCGATAGTGCGCTCAATGCCAGCTAGTCTCTTTCTGCTGACCATCGTTAAGCAATCTACGAACTCGTAATCGACCACTTCGACTCAGGATCATCGCGATCAGGCGAACTCACCCCTCCCTCTTGATGCAGTTTTCGAAGGTGTGCCCAGATCGAGCGACCTCCCTGTCGTAGAAGGTTGTCTGGAAGATGGCTATAGATCATCGGGATGATCTCGCTAACGCGAAGTGGTCCACCAGACAGTGAACGAAAGATCGCCTCTTCTCGATTCAATCTCAACGCGAGGTAAATATCGATGACCTCATCCGGATTGAAGATAACGAGCCCATGCCCAGGAGCAATCACCTCAGCTGGAGGTTCAAGCTCACGCAGACGACGGAGCGAATCGAAGTAGTCAGCCATATCACCATCGGGCGGGCCGATCACCACAGTCGATCCTTCCATGATGTGATCACCAGAGAAAACGACTCGCGGTTGGCCAGGCTGGACAGCGTCGGCAATAAAGCAGAGATGATCAGACGAGTGACCCGGAGTGTGAAGAGCTTCAAGTCGCCAGCGGTCAGATACCAACATGTCGCCCTCTGCGACACGGCCATCTGGCACGAAATCGGGGCGCTCGTCGAAGCCAAGCAGCGTGGCACCGGTAGCTTGGGCAAGTGGTGCTGCGCCTGGTGCATGATCGCGGTGAGAGTGGGTGACCACGACATAGCGAATGTTGCCGCCGCCAGCCTGAACAATCCGCTCAAGGTGCAGATCGTCTCGGGGTCCTGGGTCGATCACAATGATGTCCGTGGAACCAATGAGGTAGGTATTCGTCCCCGGCCCAGTCATCAGCGAAGGGTTTGGTGCGAGCAGACGCCGGATGCCCGGGATTACCTCGACAATCTCGCCTGCGATGAGTCGGGAGTGATCGTCGCTATTGGACCAAAGTTGACTCACCTCACTGAGGTTAATTCAGTCATCGCGGCGAACTCACCTTCAAACCTTTCGCTCTCCGATTCCATGAATTTCACCGCTTTGTTGTCCTGCGATAGCCTCACTCCATGGCCTATGTAGTAATCGTCAGTGACGCTCGCAGTGTTCTCGATGAGATCCGTTCGGTCCTCGATGATGGGGAGACGGAGATCGTTGAACTCATGACAGGACAAGAGGTTCGGGCCGTCGTTGCTCAAGATGCACCGGACCTCGTCATTGCGGACAGCCAGATTCAGAACATGGGCGGGGTCGCGGTCTGTCACGACCTCAAACTTGAAGAGTCTGGTAACCGGATTCCTCGAGTACCGGTGCTGCTCCTGCTCGATCGACGAGCTGACACTTTCGTTGCAAAGCGTTCTGGCGCAGAGGGATTTCTCGTAAAGCCACTTGACCCGATGAGGCTCCGAAAGGCAATTGAAGCCTTACTCAACGACGAGAACTACTGGGATGAGACCTATATGCCCTACACGGTGGACGCGGCGGTCGGTAAATAGCATCCGGTGCGGCGATCGAACAACGAACCATCGGTGCAGAGTCGACCTGGTGAACCACTACCATCATTGACGCGCTCAGTAGAAACTGTTGGCGACGGGAAGTAGCGCAGCTTGGTAGCGCGCAGCGTTCGGGACGCTGAGGTCGTGGGTTCGAATCCCATCTTCCCGACCACAAAATGATCTAGAGCCCATCGACGGGTGGCCCGAGTGTGGGCCGAAAGCTGTGCCTTATGCGTTTACCACGTGGGAACCAATACCATGCGGATGAAAACGTCCAGAATTGAGGTAACAGCAGATCATCAATAACTGAGGCATTGAGCAATGACTGGAGTCGCAGGTCTCAGCTACAAGCTCTGAGCATCACGAATGATCCCGCCGCGCAGATTACCCCTAAGACCGAAAGATCACCCGTAAGGGTCTCTTCGATTGCGCGACGTTGAGGGAAACTTTCACCTCATGTGTCCAAACCAAGACACGGTAAGGACCCACTGCGTATCGTCGCTCTGGAACTCCGAAGGTCTTCGTTGCAGATTTTAGGTCGACTCCATGCCATGGCACAGAGGTGTCATAGATGAGATATCGAAAGTTTTCACTTTGATACCAAGCACTGTCTCGTTGGCGGTCGAAACTCACCAACCGTCCTGCGTTATTGCTTTCAACGGGACGAACAGCATTTTTGAGCGAAGAGTCGACACTGACGAGTGCCGCAATGGGATACGAGGCAACACCATTGCCCAGATGATGTTGTGCGAGAAAGATCGCGAGCTGATGTGTTTTCTGTGGCGGCGAAGTCATCACCGCACGGGAGATCGCCTGAATACCCATGAAAATTGCACCGATAAGGCCAAGAACAGAGACAACTCGCATCGCAGTATCACGAGCAAAAAATGTAGAAAGTCCACCGAGCGATCTGCCTGCATAAAAAACAAGGTAGAGAACACCAGGAGT
>CAIVND010000016.1 GCA_903907185.1 uncultured Acidimicrobiaceae bacterium | reverse complement strand
TGATTTTTGGGAGAGTGAACTCACCAAGATTGGTGTAGATCCGGGACCCCGACGAACGTCATGGCGCGCGAGAACGATGGTGCTCTTCGCACGGCGCTTTGGTGCCAGCTTTGTTCTGCCAGTTGTCGCCACCCTCGAACATGAAGATCAAGAGGTCTATGACGATCAACCGGAGACAGCGAAAACACAGATGCGATCGGAGGAACGCTCGCATGCTCGAGTACTGAGCTACGTCACCTCGGGATCTCCTCAAGGAGTGGCGGGCGAGACGCTTGGCAAACTCGAGGGTCGACACCGCGCTCCCGGTGGCAATGCGCTTCGTGCGGCCGTGCTTGGTGCCAATGATGGGCTCACCTCAAATCTCGCGCTCGTTATGGGCGTTGCCGGTGCGCAGCTCACCTCCTCCACCATCCTCGTAACGGGGCTCACTGGGTTGCTCGCTGGATCGTGTTCTATGGCAATCGGGGAGTGGATCTCTGTACAAAGTGCGCGAGAACTCTACGAACGCCAGGTTCGGATCGAAGCAGCGGAGATTGGTTTGGTACCCGACGAGGAGCAGGAAGAGTTGGCGTTAATTTACGAGGCGAAGGGCCTGCCGCAGGCAGAGGCTGAGCAGGTAGCCGATCGGCTGATGGAAAATCATGCTGAGGCACTTGATGCAATGGTTCGCGAGGAGCTTGGCTTTGATCCCTCAGCTCTCGGTGGATCGCCATACACTGCCGCGGGTTCCTCATTCCTGCTCTTTGCCGCTGGTGCGATCTTGCCGATCATCCCCTACTTCTTCACGAAGGGCAGTCTTGCGGTTGGACTTGCCATTGCGTTCGCGGCAACTGGCCTGCTTGGTATCGGCATGCTGATCTCACTGCTCACCGGTCGCGGCGCGCTCTTCTCCGGTACGAGACAGATGATCTTTGGTCTACTCGCCGCAGGAGTCACCTACGGACTTGGCCAACTAATCGGCCATGTCATCGGCACGTAGATACGAATTCCACCATCGATGCGAACCTGACGAACAGGTCATCAACAGGGGGTAGTTACGGGATCAGCAAGATCGCCTCAGCAGGACAGCGAAGAATGGCAAGCTTTGCCTTTTCGAGGTGCTCTTCACCGATCTCCTCGATCAGCACATGCGCAATGCCACTGTCATCAAGAGCAAACAGCTCTGGAGCGATGTCTTCACAGACTCCATGACCAGCACACAACACCTCATCAACAACGAGCTTCATACCGCATCCTGTTCGATTCGTAAACTGCGTGAAGAACGCAGAACCGTGTGTTCGAGCATGTCCACTAGCCGCGTGGCGAAAGATCCAAGTCTGACGGGGCATTCTTTGGAACGCTCCAGACCAAGTAGCCATGGTCGAACTCCTCATGGCTGTTGTTGACTGCCATCGTGAGACCATCCCAGATCTCCTCGAAGTGCTCCCAGTCCTCGGTGTCACAGACGGTCTTCACCTTCGAGAGCTCCTCTTTGATGAACACTTCGACGGCCTCGCTGTATTGAGGACGCACCAAGACGGAGAGACGAAGTGACTTCGTGAGCTCACCGAGCTGGTGGAGGGCTACCTTACGGTTCTTTGCCTGACCGGCTTGGTAGCAACGGGTTGCACGATCGGAGATCTCCACCATGTACCGAGCAAGCCCCCCATGTAGATTCGCGAGTTCGTCAAGACTCAACTCCGCGCGCCCGTTGCTCGCGATGTGCGCGTGTTCTGTTGCTTCGGTCATCTACCCTCCAAAACGTCCATTGTGGAAATTCCCCACCTTTCTTACAGGCTACCAACGTCACTGCAAAATTTCACCCTCCAAAGCACATTGGCCTTGGCAGCCACCTGGTGCTGCTGAGATGGCAGACCAGGAGGATCGATCAGCTGACCTCGTCGACGGGCTCCTCTTCGGAGAACTGGCTGTTGTAGAGGTTGAAGTAGAGACCCTGAGCAGCGAGCAGCTCCTCGTGGCTGCCATGTTCCATCACTCGGCCCTGGTCCATAACCACGATGACGTCGGCATCGCGAATCGTCGAAAGACGGTGTGCGATGACGAAACTGGTCCTACCGTGACGCAGCCGAGTCATCGCTCGTTGAATGAGCAGCTCCGTGCGGGTGTCCACGTTGCTGGTTGCCTCATCGAGGATTAACACGCTGGGATTCGCGAGAAAGGCCCGCGCAATCGTGAGGAGCTGTTTTTGGCCAGATGAGACGTTGGAGGCCTCTTCGTCTAAGCGCGTCGCATAGCCGTCGGGAAGAGACTGGACAAATCGATCGACATAGGCCGCCTCGGCCGCTGCCTTGATCTCTTCGGTGCTCGCGCCCTCGCGGCCGTACCCAATGTTGTCGTGTATCGATCCTGCAAACAGCCAGGTGTCTTGAAGCACCATTCCGAAGGCTCCGCGCACCTCATCACGGGTGAGGTCGTGATAGCTCACTCCGTCGAGGAAGATCTCACCTGCATCGACCTCGTAGAAGCGCACGAGCAGATTGACGATGGTGGTCTTTCCCGCTCCCGTTGCTCCCACGATCGCGATCGTCTGACCCGGCAATGCCTCAAGGCTGAAGTCTTCGATGAGCGGCTTGTCCCGCTCGTAACGGAAAGAGACGTTTGAGAGTCGCACCCGGCCGGCGATTGGCGTCGCTGGGAGGTGCGAGACAATTGCCAGCTCTGAACTCTCCTCTGGCTCATCAAGGAGTTCAAAGACGCGTTCGGCTGATGCGAGACCAGACTGCAGGAGATTCATCTGGCTCGCGATCTGGGTGATCGGCATGGTGAACTGGCGCGAGTACTGAATAAACGCCTGAACATCGCCGAGGGAGAGTGCTCCCGAGGCGACTCGGTAGCCTCCGAGTACGGCGATAGCGACGTAGTTGAGGTTTGCCAGGAACTGCATCGTCGGCTGGATGATCCCCGAGAGAAACTGCGCACGAAAGCTCGCATCAAAGAGTCGGCGATTTTGTTGGCCGAACTCGTCGATCATTGCCCTTCGACGACCAAAGACCTGTACCAGCACATGCCCCGAGTGTGTCTCCTCGACCAGGCCATTGAGCGTCCCGGTCTGTGCCCACTGCGCATTGAACTGCACCTGCGATCGTTTCGCGATCCGAACCGTTGTAAAGATCGCCATCGGGATGATCACCACCGAGACCACTGCTAATAGTGGCGAGATCCAGAACATCATCCCCATCACGCCAACGACGATGAGCACCGAGGTGAGCAGCTGACTCAACCCCTGTTGGATGGTCGTCGAGAGGTTGTCGATGTCATTGGTAACTCGCGACAAGATGTCGCCGTGGGAGTGGCTATCAAAGTATCGAAGAGGCAGTCGAGTGAGCTTTTCCTCAACCTCTCTTCGTAGACCAAACATGGTGCGCTGGGTCACTCCCGCCATTAGGTAACCCTGGAAGAAGTTGAACAGAGCTCCACAGCAGTACAAGATTGCTGCGATTCCAAGGATCCGACCGAGCGCATTCATATCGACACCGATGCCCGGGGTGAGATGCATTCCGGAGACAAGATCGGCAACCTGATTCTGGCCCACTCCACGTAGATGAGCTATGGCCTGCGCCTTCGTCGATCCGACAGGAAGATGTCGACCGATTACCCCATTGAATAAGATGTCGGTAGCACTGCCAAGGATCTTCGGTCCAATGACGGAGAATCCAACCGAAAACACGCCGACGACCAGCGAAGCGATCAGGCGAAAACGTTCTGGACGGAGTCGATCAAAGAGCCGACGAAGAGTCTCACGAACATTCTTTGATTTTGCGCCGCCGGGCCGCATAGCGCCCATTGGTCCGCCGCCCATCATACGGCGCCCTCCCCAAGTTGGGAGACGACGATCTCTCGGTAGGGAGGACAGCTCAAAAGGAGCTCATCGTGCGTTCCGTTGCCGACGACCTCTCCCGCCTCAAGAACGATGATGTGCTCGGCTCCCATGATCGTACTGACACGCTGGGCGACAATGACAACCGCAGCATCTTGAGTCTCGCGCCGCAGCGCAGCGCGCAACCTCGCGTCGGTGGTTGCATCGAGAGCCGAAAAACAGTCGTCAAAAAGATAGAGGTTTGGCTTACGCACGATCGCACGTGCGATCGAGAGACGCTGGCGCTGGCCACCTGAGACGTTGGTCCCTCCCTGGTCGATCTGCGCATCAAGCCCACCGGGCATCGCGGCAACAAACGCCTGTGCTTGGGCGATCTCGAGCGCGTGCCAAAGCTCCTCGTCGGTGGCCTCGGGTCGACCAAACCGTAGGTTCTCCGCGACCGAACCACGAAACAGCAGAGCCGCCTGCGGCACGATACCGATCGAACTCCACAGCTCTTCGAGCTCTTGGTTGCGCACATCGACACCATTCACCCGAACCGAACCCTTTGTCGCATCAAAGAATCGAGGTATCAGATTCAACAGTGTTGTCTTACCGCTCCCAGTGCCGCCGATGATCGCGCTCGTCTCCCCTGGCCGAAGTTCAAATTCGAGATCACTCAGCACCGGACGTTCCGATCCCGGATAGCCAAAGGTCACGCCCTGAAATTCGACGAGACCCGATCGCAACGCAGGAGTTTGAGGAGCAACAGGATCGACAATTACCGGTTCGGTGTTCAGCACCTCTTCGATACGTTCCGCGCTTGCGACTGCACGGGGGGCGAGTATTGCGATCATGACCGCCATCATCACCGAGAAAAGGATCTGCACGATATAGGTGAGGAACGCCGAGAGGTTGCCTATTGGCAAGGCTCCCTCATTGACCAACCGACCACCGAACCAAAGCACCGCAACGCTCGACAGATTCATGATGACCAATACCGATGGCATCGTCAGAGCAAACACTCGGTTCACGCGAAGTGCAGTTGCAGTGAGGTCCGCGTTTGCCTCCCCGAACCGTTCGCCCTCCGTCGAGTTTCGGACGAACGCCCGAATTACTCGAACGCCGGTGATCTGCTCACGGAGTACTTGATTGATCCGGTCGATCTTGCCCTGCATCGATCGGAACTGTGGGACCACAAGAAAGAGCACCAGACCGATGACGAGTGCCATGAGTGGGATTGAAACGGTGAGCAGCAACGAGAGTGACGAACCCTCTCGGATCGCCATAAAGACACCGCCGATGCACATGATCGGAGCGGTCACCATCATGGTCAGCGCGGTCTGAACAAAGATCTGAACCTGTTGGACGTCATTGGTATTCCGGGTGATGAGTGAAGGTGTCCCAAAAAGGTTCATCTCTCGTTCGGAGAAGAACTGAACCTTGGCATAGACCCCAGCGCGGATATCTGCGCCGGATCCCATCGCGATACGCGAAGCAAAGTACACCGCGACGATCGCGAGTACGCCAAGGATGAGCGTTAGGACAAGCATCATTGCGCCAGTGGTCAAGATGTAGTGCAGGTTTCCCTTTATGACGCCGTTGTTGATGATGTCCGCGTTGAGGTTGGGAAGATAAAGGTTGCCAACCGCTCCGACAGCAAGAAGCGCAACGACAAGAAGAATCTGTTTGAGATAGGGCCGGAGCGAATGGCGAAGGAGTCGAGTGAGCATCTTTTTAGTGTTTGGTTCTTCTCTTGCGCTGATCAAGATGTCTAAGGCCGCTCGAGTATCGAACCGTCCTTGGCCACACCACCAACGTGGGCACTATCGAAATCATCTCCCACGTCTCTCAGTCGTCGTCGGGCCCCGCGGCACTCAGGGCAGTTCATCTCACACGACGAGCTCCGCAGGTGCACATTGATCGTAGGCCGCCAACGACACAAAGAGCAGTCCAACTCCTGAAGTGCCCGCTCAGTATTGTTCTATCGAATCCCTTCACGCTATCGACCTAGTGGCTCTCAACGGTTTGGATATTCAATCTCGAAGGTTTGACATTCGCTCGTCGATCGTGGGACGCTGTCGCACTGAATGAGCGAACATGCAGATCGCTCGGGGGAAGGATCCATCGTGCCAACGATTACCGCCATACGTGCTCGCGCCATCTCGATCCCGGTCAAGACGCCCACTCGGATCTCCACCCGGATTCTGGGCCAACGTGAGTACCTTGTCGTTGAGGTAGAAGCTGGGTCCGCGGAGCCAATTGGGATCGGCTACAGCTACGCCGGTACTGCGGGTGGACGACTTCTTGCGCAGATCGTCAATGAGCTGCTTGCTCCCGTTGCACTCGGTGCGGCCTCAGAGGACATCTTGGGTATCTACGACCGTATCTACCAGGAGACTCTTCTCACTGGACGTCGTGGCATGTTGATCCGTGCCCTCTCGGCGCTCGACATTGCCCTGTGGGATCTCGCAGGCAAGCGGGCCAACCTTCCGCTTGCCGTCCTTCTCGGCGGCAAGGTCCGTGCTATCCCTGCCTACGCCTCCGGCGGCTACTACCGAGGAGAACCAAAGGACGCGGAGGAGCTTGTTCGTGAGGAGATCGCTCACAACGAACGCCAGGGTTTCTCCGATCACAAGATCAAAGTCGGTGGTGCCTCGATCGCAGCCGATGCACGCAGAGTCGCTGCAGCCATTGAGCCAATCCGTGAGGGCGGTCGACTCGCACTCGACGCGAATAACGCCTATCCCAATGCACACGAAGCACTCCGTGCCATCCGTGCCTTTGAACGCGCCGCGGGCGAGCATGGCCTTTGGTGGGTGGAAGAGCCGCTCTCTCCTGACGACATCGCTGGACATGCGGAGCTGGCCCGAGTTGTCGAGACTCCCATCGCCACCGGCGAGATCGCACAGACTCGTTACGAGTTCCGTTCCCTTATCGAACAGCGCGCTGCCGACATCTTGCAGCCCGATGCGGGGGTACTTGGAGGAGTGAGCGAGTGGATGCGTATCGCTCGTACCGCGGAGACCTTTGGCGTTCCCGTCGCTCCCCACTGGCATGCCAACCTTCATGTCCACCTCGCAGCGGCAACTCCGAACTGCCTTTCGGTTGAGCACTTTGACCTCGATAAGGACATCTACAACTTTGAGCAGGTCATCACCGCAGCGACCCGTCTAGTCGCACAAGACGGCACCGTGCTCTGCCCGGATCGTCCGGGCATGGGATTTGACCTTGACGAAGCAGCGATGGCTCGATTCGAGCTCAGATAGCTCCCGGCCTGGCTGTTCCTCCGGGCTGTGGAATCGATCCTCGCAGGTGATGGCTTCGATATAGGGATTTCGGGCAGATCGTCCCCGTGGAATCTAACCTTGCTGATGCGGGTCAACGTCTTTCACAGGGGGTCAGAACATGAGTGAACGGGTGTGGGATCGATTTCTCACCGACCAAGATCGCCAGGCGATCGAGCGTCTGCCAAAGTCGCCCGGAGATCCACGCACCTACTGCGAGCGCCCTGCACTTTTGATGATCGACTTCTATCGCAACGTCTTCGGTGACCGTCCCCAACCGCTCCTTGAGGCGATCGACCAGTGGCCCGGCAGCTGTGGCCTCGTGGCATGGGAGGCTCTCGCGCCTACACAGCGTCTCCTGTCGGCCTGTCGCGAGATCGGAATGCCGATCATCCACACCACCGGGATGATCGATGGCGCAATGCAAGGCCAACACGCAAACCCGAAACCGGCCGAAGCAAGTGGAAAAAACCCTCGATGGATACCGCCAGAGATCCGCTACGAGATCATGCCCCAGGTCGCACCGATCGAGGGAGAGAGCGTGGTGCACAAGATCTCGTCAAGTGCCTTTTGGGGTACTCCACTGCTCGGTCATCTGATCAAAAATCGAATCGACACACTCATTGTCTGTGGCGAATCGACGAGCGGCTGTGTTCGCGCAACGGTCGTCGATGCCGACGAATACCAGTTCAATGTCGTACTCGTTGAGGACTGCACTTTCGATCGACACGAGGCAACACACGCGATGAACCTCTTCGACATGCATCGAAAGTTCGCCGATGTCCTTGGGCTCGAGGAGGTCCTCACCTACCTCAAGGAGTACGCGTCAGCCACGCTCGTGAAGACTACGTAAAACGATCAAGCTCACCTATTTCGACGTCGACCACGCAGTCTTCTCTCGATTGCGGTCCAGCCTCGTTGCTCTGGCGGTGCATGGTCGATCATCGGCGGTCGACGTTGACCAACTTGAGTCGCAAGTTCAAAGACTGAGGCCGCACGCAGGAGATCAACATCGCCGCGCGGTGGCCCAACGAGCTGGAGACCAACCGGAAGCCCGTCAGGGGTAAAGGCCGCCGGAAGCGAGATCGCTGGCAGCTGCGTCACGGAGATGAGATAACACGAAGCCATCCATCCGAGATAGTCCCCC
>CAIVND010000015.1 GCA_903907185.1 uncultured Acidimicrobiaceae bacterium | reverse complement strand
GTGAGACAATCTTGAAATTTTGAGTGACGACTCAAGGGAGATAAATGCACATTTGCGTCAACGCGGTTCATCAACGTAAACCATTGGACCTGAAGATGGCAGCTCATAAAGGTTCGATTAACTGTTCGCCCTCTGATCGAGAGTTACCGACGGCCGAACCGACCTTCCTCAGATCAAAGGTCCCGATCTCGGCTGGTGAGAGGAGTGCCCTCGTCTCATCCACACTGGTCTCTGGATCGAGCCAGGTGTCCCACGTATCGCGGGACAGGACCACAGGCTGTCGGTCGTGAATTTCACCAATATCAGGCCCTGGAGTCGTCGTGATAACGGAGCAGGTGTTTATCTTCACACCACCGGGGCCATGTGCGCTCCACGGTTCATAGATACCCGCGAAGGCGAGATGCAATTGATCCTTCGATGTCATGTACCAAGGCTGTTTTACCGGCTTACTTGGTTCACCGAGCACCTGCCATTCGTAGTAGCCATCGGCAGGGATGAGTACTCGTTGACCGGATGCAAAGGCGTGTCGAAAAGTGGGTTTCGTGGAGATGGTCTCAACACGTGCGTTGTGTGTAGAAAATTTCGGAATATCCTTTGACCAATTCGGGATCAATCCCCAGCGGTACTCTTCGATGCGTCGTTCTCCGTCGTAGCTTCGCATTGCCAGAATTCTCGAGGTCGGTGCAATATTCCAACGAGGCCTGTAGTCCAAACCGATCTGCTCATCAAAGTTTGCTTCTAACCATTCGGCGAGCAAATTGAATGGCATCGCGAGAACAAATCGACCGCACATCGACGCAATCATAAAGGCTTCAGCGCTATAAGGCTCTCGTCAGTTTGATTGCCTGGTTCAGATCAGTTGTGATCAGAGCGAATGAAGGATGGTACAGAAAAGACTCAGCAGAAAGCAAAGGGCCAGTGGCAGTTAACTGCCACTGGCCCTTTATCTACTGTTGTCGAGCTCTTAGTGGAAGAGCACCGCAGCGAGTGGCTGGAAGTACTTGAGGTTGTTCTGAACCTTAATCCATCCGCTCTTCGCTTCCTGTCCAGTGATGAAGTTTGGCGTCGCAGCAACGGCTGCCATTGCAGCACCGATTGAAGGCGTCTTTGCCATCCAGTTGAACGCTGCCCGAAGGGCCTCGAGCTTGTAGGCAGGAACACCAGACTGGGTGACGATCGGTGAGTTTCCATCGAGGATGAGCTGCTTAAAGGCGGCAATCTGAGCAAGCTTGGTCTTGTTCTTGGTCTTGATGCCGTTCAGCAGCTGTGTGAAGGTCGGCGCCGTGTCTACGTAGGCACGGAACTGGGTACCAATGGGAACTTTGAGCGCGTTGGCAACGGCCACTGCCTGCTTTGACTGCAGGAACTGTCCGGAGCTCGTCAAGTTACCGACCATCAGTGGTCCGTCATGACGGGCAAATCCAACGGTTACCGCGTTCGAGCTCGAATAGACGTTGAGCCACTTGACGGGGATGCCAAGCAGACCAAAGAGCAGTGCTCCTTGGAGCGGAGCGATTCCCGTCGTGCTGGCAAGGACCGAACATGGTGGGTTCGCTACCTTCATCGCAGCGATACTCGTGCACTGTGAGTTGGCTTGGCCGATGATCACGTTGGTCGTCGACGCGTTCTCCGAAATCCATCCAAGACGGCTGGCATTGAAGTTCACACTCGTGTTGCCCTCAAGCTGGGCGAGCAACGTGGTTGCGAGGTTCAATGTTCCCATGGTGAGGCCATCAGCAGTCGCATGTGCCGTGTAGTTCATTCCCTGGACACCATTTGATCCCGAGATGTTCGTTGGGGCGATGTTGGCCCCAAGGTACTTCGCGACGTAGGACGCCTGAGCTCTGGCCTGGGAGTCAGCTGATCCACCAACTGATCCTGCGACAACCATGTTGATGGTCTTTCCCTTATAAAAGGCAAGGCCCTGGCAGACCAGTGGATTGTTCTTCACCTTGAAGCCGTTTGCTGAGGTGCAGTTCTTTACGACCTTGTTGCCTGTCGTGGCCGATACAGCACCCGGCAGTGCAAATGCCACGACCGACACGGCGACGGCACTCAGCAACGCACTCGAGCGCCACCGACCTAACCGTGAGGTGCGACCCTCGCTCGTCGCGCCCAAAGCGCCGCGAGTTGAAATGGAACTCATGTTCTCCC
>CAIVND010000014.1 GCA_903907185.1 uncultured Acidimicrobiaceae bacterium | reverse complement strand
GTGTTTACGGTCTCGCTCGACAGTGCGGCGGGTTTGAAGTTATTGAGAAGATGCGAGCCAGTTACCCGCTGGTAGGTCCCATTCACCAGCGACCCATAGCCCTGAACGCTCGGATTACCTTGGACAACATTTAGATCGGGCATGCCGGTCTCTGGTAGAGCGCCCGATCCCGTGCTCGCTACGACGTAGTAAGGGTCGTAGATCGCGAAGCGACCCTGTCCTTGAAGCAGCGTCTTGAGTTTTGCAGATGCTGTGGTTTGGGATCGGAAAAGAGTGCTCGATTGAGCGGTATATGAAGCGTTCACGAGGAAGATTCCGATGTCGCAGAACATGAGCAGGCCAAGTACTCGACGCGCGAATGGTGCAGACCAGTGATTCGCTGTCAGCCAAAATGCCCCAAGCACTAACGCAATGAGCACTGCGGGGATGAGGTAGCCAAGGAGGTGGGTGTTAAGTGTCGGGTCTCTGCCAAAGGCATTCATGAACCGCTGAATGGTTAAGGGACTGACGAGTTCAACCGTGATCATGATGAGTACACCAACGATGGGAACGAGTCCGAGGAGACGTGCTCCGATGCGGCGGATCCTGTCGGCTCCAAGGTCCCCCGTGAGAAGTGCTTTGAGGTGGTCATCGACAAAGATCGCTCCGAGAACAGCGAGGGCAAGATCAAAGAGAACAGCGTTTCTATTCTGGAGGCGCTCGCTCCCATAGAAGGGGAGGTGAACAAGCCAATTACCGATTGGACTCTCGGTACCGATCGTCAGCACGAAGCCGACGGCTGCCATTACAAACCACACGCCAATCTGTCGTTTGGCCTGGAGCTGTCGAACGATTCGTTGACGAGAGAGAACGATCCTCACCGGACCGAAGAGCTCGGGGATGTAGGCAAAGAATGCCACGAGACTGACGAGACCAGCGCCGATCGTCACCTCGGGAAGGTTGTAGTTACCGTTATAGACCGGCATGCCAAAGGTGCCATTGGCTCCAAGTGCGAAAGGCACGAGCAGATCAGTCACGATCGCCCGTATCGGTAGCGAACCACTGCCGAAGAAGCTCAGCGCCGTTGTCCCACGCTGGGATGAGTGAGTGAAGGCGATGCCGGGCAACAGCTGAATCGCGCAAAGCATGAAACCAAGTGCCGTGGCGATTCCGATGGGGGCGAGTCCCATTTTCAGCCGTGCTCCCGGGCGGATTACAAGAGCTATGAGGTAGATCACGCCAAAGAGCACACCGCTAGAGATCGCCCTCGGATCGCCAGCGAGTACGGTGCCAGCGATGGCAACACTGAGGACAATGATCCAGACCAACGTGGCTCGATCGAAAGTGTGGCGCCACCAACTTGTTTGCCCTTCGGTATCTTCATCTTCACTGTTTTCTCGAAGCAACAGATCGAGAGCAAGGAGGATCCATGGCGTGAACGCTGTCCCCTGGTCGAGACCAATATGGACGATCTGTCCGGCCATGAACCCTGTGTAAGAAAAGACCAGTGCACCAAACGAAGCTGCGGTTTCACCAAGGTTGAACCGCCGGAGAAGAAGGTAGAGCCCAACGCCAGCGAACGCAGGAGCTAACGCAAGATTGATAACCCAGGCAAGCGATAGCGGGAGGAATGCAAACAGAAAGGTCCCAGGAAAGAGCGCACCTGCATTCCATCCACCAAGGAGGGGAGTCCCCGACCAGATCAGCGGGTTCCATGATGGCAGAGTGCCGGACCGGATGAACTCGCCCGACAGGACACGGAGCGGAAGGTTTTGGTTGAAGTCATCACCTGGCGCAATGAGGTGACCAAAGAGAGCTGGGATGCCATAGAGCGCTAAAGGGACCAGGAAAAAGAGCGAAATTACATACCGGTCGGGGCGAGAAAGCGGCGTCAACTTTCGTGAATGTGCCACGGCGGAGGGTGGAGACATTGCCGAAGACATTCGTCTCACGTTAGCGCGTGAGTCTCAAAAACGAAGGTTCAGTCGAGCGCGTCAGCATGCTCGACTGAACGTCGTCGCTTTGCCCGCCGAAGGAGAAAGACCGCGAGAACGATCAAAGCCGCCGCTATCGCTGCAATAAGCGAATAGTGGGTTATACCGTTATATACGGCGGTGATGTGGCTCCCTGCGGTCACACCGACGGTCAACCAACACCCGACCCAAAGCACGGCACCGATCACATTAAAGAAAAGGAATCGCAGCCACTTCATTCCGGTGAGGCCCGCCACGATCCCATTCGCCTGGCGAAGTCCCTCAACAAATCGAGCGATGACGATGATCTTGCCCCCATGGTGATCAAAGAACTCTTCGGCATGACGCAGACGTTGATCAGTCAACATCACAAACCTGCCGTAGCGAAGTAAGGCATTACGTTCCACAAGGTGTCCGATCGCAAAGCCGATGTTGTCACCGAGTACAGCGGCGGTCACACCGAGAAGGCCAATGACGACGGGATTGAGCTGCCCTGCTCCCGCGTAAATCGCGGCGGCGATCAGTATGGTCTCGCCGGGGACAGGTACGCCAAAATCTTCAAGGAGCAGAAACCCGAAGACGGCAAAGTAGCCGTAGTGATCAAGAGTAGGGCCAAGGTGGGCCAAGATCCCCGGGAGCACGACCGTAGCTGCGATCAAAGAAACCACCCAACTATCTGCTTTTCGTGGAGAAGATGACGGTCACCGGACAGGCTGACTGTCGGGATCATCTGATTTGGAAACATTGGGCACTAGTTTGTCCGATCTCTTGGCCTTGATTGTGGACTTCTCCGAAGTAGGGCTAATTCCGACCCAGCAGGTCGACAATTACTTTTCGCGTCGCTATACTCGACCTGCACCTACGCGGATTATCTAAGAGGAGTACTACATGGCACTGCAACTTGGCGACGCTGCCCCTGACTTTACGGTTGAGACCACCGAGGGCGATCTCAACCTGTACGACTACTTGGGCGATGGCTGGGGAATCTTGTTCTCACACCCAAAGGATTTCACTCCAGTCTGCACGACTGAGCTCGGCGAGGTTGCTCGACTCAAGAGCGAGTTCGACAAGCGCAACACGAAGGTCATTGGCCTTTCGGTGGACCCCGTTGACTCCCACGGAAACTGGGCCAGTGACATCAAGGACGCCACCGGCCATGAGCTGAACTTCCCGCTGATTGGCGACAAGGACCGTACGGTTGCTGACCTTTACGGAATGGTCCATCCAAATGCGAGCGACACGATGACGGTCCGGTCTGTGTTCATCATCGGCCCAGACAAGAAGATCAAGCTCACCATCACCTACCCAGCGAGCACCGGCCGGAACTTCCAGGAGATCCTGCGAGTTCTTGACTCGCTGCAGCTATCTGCCCAGTACCCCGTTGCGACTCCAGTTAACTGGACCTCGGGTGAAGATGTCATCGTTGGTGTTGGTCTCACTGATGAAGAGGCGACAGCCAAGTTTCCGAAGGGCTTCACAAAGATCAAGCCTTACCTGCGCTACACACCACAACCCAACCTCTAAGCACAGTTCACCCAATCGGTGAACTGCACGTAACCGCCCTCGGCCTTTGGTCGAGGGCGGTTTTGTGTGACGCCTTCTTTGGTCCTTCGATCACTTAGAAGGCGAGAGGGACGGTCACTCTGAGTAGCATTGCCCCGTGTACGACTGGGCAACATTGCTGTGGCGCCGAATCTGCGCGTTGTCTTATCTCACGCAAGACCTGATTCTTTATTTGCTCGCAGCGGTCTTTGCGATCTTGAATGGAGTCGCTACCTCCCACGCGGACTATCGGGAGTGGGGGATTATGGCCTTTGTGGCCTATGTCGTCGCGTCGTTGATTATTGGCCTTGCACTTGCGCGACGCCGCCGACACGAGATCTCCTCAATGGCAATTCGTCATCTTCGAGTTGGTGTCGTTTTCTTTCTCACAATCACGGCTGTGCTCGTTCCGCTTCTTTCGGAGCTGACCTGGCGAGCGACGGGAACAGAGAATGCCCATGCTCAGCAAGAGGTTGCGGTGATCGAACGCGCGGGCGATCGAGTGGCACTCGGCACCAATCCATATCCGAAGAATCCGACGAACTTTGGTATCAATCCCTCGAGTGACGCCCATAACGTCGACAACGACTCGTACTTTCCCTACCTGCCGGGGATGGCAGTGTTTGGTCTGCTGAATGCCACGACGCTGCCACATGAGCTTGGTGATGCACGTGTCCTACTCGTGGCTGGGGCGATCATCATCTTTCTCGTGGCGCTGCATCTTACGAGAGCTTCGCCGGAGCGAAAGATCCTCGCACTGCAGTTCTTCATGGTGCTTCCAACGGGTGCGTTGCCCATGGTGACTGGAGGAGATGATCTTCCCGTGATCGCGTTGATGGCGCTCTCGCTGGTCCTTCTCGTACGCCGAGCACCGCTTGCAGCGGGACTTGTGGCTGCCGTAGCCTGCTCGCTGAAGTTGACCGCGTGGCCGATCGCTCTCCTCTCGCTCTTTGTTACCCATGGTCTACGCGACGATCGGTCGCAGCGTCGTTATCTTCTCGGGCTGGCATTGCTCGTCCCGATTGTCGTCTTTGGCGCAATAGGCAACGAACACGCATTTATTGAAAATGCTCTCCGATTTCCCCTTGGCCTGACGAAGGTGAAGTCGCCCGCAGCAAGTCCGTTGCTTGGTCAGTTTCTCGTCACGCTCGTGCCACACGACCGTCGAGCAATAACTCTTGTTTTGGCACTCGTTGGATTAGTAATCGTTGGAGTGGCTTTAGTGAAATTTCCGCCGAGAACGGTGGTGAGCGTGACCCGTTTTGCTGCGTTTGTACTCTGTGTTGCGACGGTTCTTGCGCCAGCAACTCGTTTTGGTTATCTCGTCTATCCAACGGTTCTCTATGTCTGGTCCTACGTCCTCACAGGGTATGACCAGCCAAGGATCGATGATGGGCGAGGGTCAGCCGGTGGACTAGCTTCCATCCGCGATCTGGAGGAGACGAAGAGTAAAGGTGCTTGAGCTTTTGCTCCTCGCCGAGAGTGCTCCATTTTCAGTACCGGGGGGTGTCTCACCGACTGTTGACGTGAGTTTGGACGCCATGATGGTTAGGCCCACCTCCCAGTAGTACCCATCGCTGCTTCCTCGTTGGGCCAGGATCTGATCAGCTGGCTGGCCGTTATTGCCGAGCACGCTCGATGTCGAAGTCACCCTCCAGCCAAGTCGGGGGAGTTCGTTGAGGTAGGAGTCGATGACTTTGCTCTGTGAAAACGGGGCTTGAAGATAGACCGATCGATCGAACTGCCCACCTCCGCTGTCGAGGTCTTTCGTTCCAGTGACCCTGGTACCGGCTGGCACCGTGAGGTTGCTAGAGATATCTGCTGGTACCGATCCCGAGGTCGCGATCGATCGAAGAATGCCCGTAGCAACAACTTGGCGGACGCCAGCCGAAGATCCGAGATCTCCATCTGTACCGACACCGGGGTATTGAGTGACGCCTGGACCGTGGCTAGGGATCAGCGCCATGGCACTCCCACCAATGGCGATCAGTGCGACGATTGCGAGAATGAACAGGGCCGGTCCCTTACGGACCCGAACAGGTTCGAAAGACTGCGATGTCTCAGCAAGAGTCGGATGCTCCAACGGGGTCTGATCCATGTATCGGCTCGCATCTCCACGGGTGTTGGGTACAACTTGACCACCTTAGTAAAGCGGCACTTTCAGTACTTTTGCGGGACGACCTACGTCAGTTTGCGAGCAGGTGACGGTATCCTTGCTCATGGCTATCGACCCGCTTATCGCAGCTCCCGCCGTTGGCTTGGGTAAGAAGGCCAGCGCGGTTGGCGACACCTCTGGCCTTCTCGCGGCACTTCGGACCTTTCACCCGGAGAGTGATCACGGCATTGTCATGCGAGCCATCGAAGTAGCGACGAAAGCTCACAATGGTCAGACTCGTCTGACCGGCGATCCCTACGTCGCCCACTCGATCGCCGTCGCTCAGATCATCGCAGAGCTGGGTCTTGATGAGATCAGTGTGACCGCCGCGCTCCTTCACGATGTCGTCGAAGATACCGAGATCACCCTTGAAGAGATCGAACGAGATTTCGGCCACACCGTTTCACTGATCGTCGATGGCGTGACCAAGATTGACCGGCTGAGTTTCTCATCGAAGGAGGCACAGCAGGCGGCAACTGTGCGCAAGATGTTGGTAGCGATGGCGAACGACTGGCGAGTCCTCGTCATCAAACTCGCAGATCGATTGCACAACATGCGCACACTTTCGGTTATGCCCGAGTGGAAGCAGCAAAGGACGGCGCAGCAGACTATTGACATCTACGGTCCGCTCGCGCACCGACTTGGTATCGATTCGGTCAAACGTGAACTCGAAGACCTTTCGTTCGTCGCGATGCACCCGCGTCGCTATGCCGAGATCGTCAAAATGGTGGAGTCGCGTGCCCCGCGCCGGGATATGGAGCTGGAACAGGTAGCTGAACTCCTTCGCGGTCGTTTTGCTGCACTTGGCATTGAGGCACAGATCACCGGTCGACCAAAACATCTGTGGAGCATCTACGAAAAGATGGTGATCCGTGGAAAAGAGTTCGATGAGATCTATGACCTCATTGGCATCCGGATCGTGGTTGACGAGGAGAAAGATTGTTGGGCTGCGCTTGGGTCGGTGCACGGACTTTGGGCACCGTTACAGGGAAGATTCAAAGATTACATCAACTCACCAAAGTTCAATATGTACCAATCGCTGCACACCACGGTGGTTGGTCCGAGGGGTAAGCCACTTGAG
>CAIVND010000013.1 GCA_903907185.1 uncultured Acidimicrobiaceae bacterium | reverse complement strand
TCGAGCATCGCGGTGGGTGCAATCGGATGCCAGTAGCGGCGCATCATCTCCCCACCAGGAGTGCCTGGACCTACCTGGGTGAGTCGTTCGTTCTGCTCGCGCGTCAACATGGTTTCCCCCTCTGTGAACCTTGTTCTTGTATCAACAGAGCATAAAGCCTTGGTGGGCGCTTGTTTCTCCATCCATACCGATCATCGAACTTCTACGTGCCTCTGAGGTGAGGCGGCATGCAATTTGCCCGCAAGGTCTATAGAGGTCTTAGGACCCATCGATGACATCGGCTGAGTGGTCACGGATCTCTCCTCGACAGGTCAATAACGCCGGTCACTCCTCCTCGGACTGGCACCTCGCTAAAGTCAGTGCTCGACGAGAGGGGCGGATCGGTGGCGAGCGGAACTGAGGGGGACCGACAGCTACTTCGTGGGCTATTTATTCGGGCCTATATCCCGAACTTCCTCTTTGCTACCGGGCAGGGTGCAATCATCCCGGTGCTTGCAATCAGTGCGAAACACCTTGGTGCGAGTACAGCGCTTGCGGCCCTCATCGTTGCACTGAATGGCCTTGGGACGATGCTCATGGATGTTCCCTCAGGTTGGATTGTCTCGCGCCTTGGTGAGCGACGATCGACGATGGTTGCGACACTGTTGCTGCTCGTTGGTCTTACCGGCTGTTATTTCGCTCACACCGTACCGTTGCTCGGAATCGGTATCTTCGTGCAGGCAAGCGGGTGGTCGATCTGGTCACTCGTCCGTCTTACCAACATCAGTCGGATCTCTTCGGTAACGACCCGGGGACGAGCGATCTCCATCTTTGGTGGGGTCAGTCGAGCAGGTCAAGTAGTTGGTCCGTTCATAGTGGCCGGCGTTGTTTCAAGTTCCTCATTGCGCAATTCCTTTGTTATCTATTTTCTCTGCGCATCGGTCGGGTGGCTGTGGCTCGAGATTGCAAGGGACCGCCAGGATGCCGGAGCAATGTTGCCTTCACCCGCGGGAATCGCCCCCATTCGGATCGTCAAAGAGCACAAGCGTGAGTTTGCGACCGCCGGGGTGACGAGTTACGTGCTCGGAGTCCTGCGTTCGTCACGCCAGGTACTTCTCCCACTGTGGGGCTATCACATCGGTCTCGATATCTCCCAGGTGAGCCTCCTCTACGGCATCTCATCGATCATCGATGTGAGCCTTTTCTATCCAGCGGGCTCGGTCTCGGACCGCTACGGCCGCAGGGCAGTTGCGATCCCGTGCATTGGGCTCCTCTCTTTGGGACACCTCCTTCTGCCACTCGCACACAATTTCACTGTGTTGATGCTGGTGGCCCTGCTGCTTGGCTTTGGAAACGGTCTTGGTGCCGGGATCGTGATGACCCTTGGCGCCGATCGAGCGCCTGAGGTTGGCAGGCCGGCTTTCCTTGCACTTTGGCGGCTGGTGTCCGATGCTGGGGCGTTTAGTGGACCGCTCATCGACAGCGCACTCATCGGCGTGATCTCCCTCGTTGTGGCGGCACCCGTCGTTGGCGCGTTTGGACTGGGTGCAACACTGTTCACCTGGCGATACCTTGAAGAGACCCACGAACATTTGGTGACCGAGCGTGCGATACGGTCACCGTGAGAGGCCTCGTCCTTGTGGCTAGAGCAATTTCACCTGAACAAAGTTGTTGGCGTGGCAGAATGATTGCAGTTATCGAGGGGGAGAGGTTGATGTCGCGATGAGTCGTGTTGACGCAGAGTCGAAGGCAACGGGCAGGTCCCGATATGTAGCAGATATCTCATTACCGAACATGGTCTACGCGGCGGTTGCTCGCAGTACCTCCGCACACGCAAAGATCAAAAAGATCGATACCAGCGTGGCGGAGGCCTGCCCTGGCGTCATTGGTGTCTTCACCGCGAAAGACATCTCACAGATCCTCTATGGCCGAAACTTAATCGACACTCCAATTCTTGCGAACGAAAAAGTGCGCTTCATCGGTGAACGGGTTGCTGCAGTTGTAGCCAATTCGCGCAAGGAGGCGGAGGACGCGGCCGCGATGATCGAGATTGACTATGAGCCGCTCGAGGCCGTATACACCGCGCGCGAGGCAATCAAAGAGGGTGCGCCGGTCATTCACCCGGACACACTCAGCTACAAAGGATCGATAGCGAAGCCAGAGAACTCTCCCAATATGATCTGGCTCGGACACAAGGGGGACAAGCTCGCAGCAGAGCTTGCGCTCGAGACCTCCGCCTTCACCGTTGAACACTCCTATCGAGCACACGGAGTTCATCAGGGTTACCTTGAGCCCCAGGCCTGTATCGCAGACTTCCAATCACCTGAAAACGTGCGCATCTGGTTAACCAACAAGGCGCCCTACCGAGTCCGAAACATGGTGGGTGACTGTCTCGGCATCGAGCCCGAGAACATCGTCTTGCAACCCATTACTTTGGGCGGTGACTTTGGAGGCAAGGGTTCACCCCAGGACGCTCCTCTTTGTACAGCGCTCTCGCAGAAGGTCGGAAGACCCGTGAAGATGGTGTTGCATTACAGCGAGGACCTCACCGCTGGTAATCCACGTCATGCGGTCGATCTCGATATCCGCCTCGGTGCCGATGCCGAGGGCAACCTCACCGCCGCGATGGTGATCGGGTATCTCAACGCCGGCGCCTATGGAAGCTTTACGCCCAGTGCGAAGGGTCCAGCTGGCGCGACACAGCTCTCCTCGTACCGAGTCCCGGCGTTTTATTCAGAGTCCAACCGTGTGTACACGAACACCGTGCCGAGAGGGAACATGCGTGCACCAGGAGCGTCGCAGGGGACGTTCGCGATCGAATCCGCGATGGATGAGCTCGCACACAAGATCGGGATGGATCCCATTGAGTTTCGCCGGAAGAACCTCTTGGTCGAGGGTGACAAGGACACCGACGGAGAGCACTGGATTGAGCACCGTGGTCACGAAGTTCTCGACGCGGCACTTGCGGCCTTTACACCCGTCGAGGCACCACCTGGATGGCTCTATGGCCGAGGTATGTCGGTCTACAGCAGGCATACCACCTCGGCAGCAAGCACCAGTATCCGGATCACTCCCGTAGACGACGGCTGTATTCGCGTGGAGACTCCATTAATTGAGACAGGAACAGGAAGTCACACGGTGCTTCGCCAGTTGCTCGCTGATCAACTTGGAATGCCCTCAGCGAAGATTGAGGTCGTCGGCGTCGCGACGGACGAGCTACCCCGCGATGCGGGCGCCGGTGGATCACGTGTCACCGCTGGACTTGCAACGGTGGTCGACGTTGCAGCGAAGGCGTGGATGAACCGACTTCGTGATGAGCCGATCGTTGCCGAGGTTGACGGCGACTCAGGAGTTCACATCGGTTCGTATATTGTCCAGATCGCCCAAGTCGCAGTTGATCCCGATACTGGACAGTTCAAGATCTTGGAGTTCATGAATGCGATCGATGTAGCGGCGATCATCAATCCGCTTGCGCATCAGATGCAGATCGATGGGGGAGCGCTCATGGGTATTGGCTGTGCGACGCTCGAAAACTTGGACGAACAACAGGGCCAAGTTTGGAATGCCAACCTGGGTGAGTACAAACTGTCGTCGGCAAGGGACGCTCCTCCCTTTAAAACCGTTCTCGTGCCAGGTGGCATCGGTATCGGCACGGCCAATGTCAAGAACATCGGTGAGTCAACGACACCGCCGGTCGGCGCCTGTCTTGCCAATGCGATCTTCGATGCAACCAAGCGCCGGATCCGCGATCTGCCCCTTACTGCAGAAAAGATCTACGAAGCGATGAGGGGATGACGATGAAGCTTTCGATGACACTTAATGGCGAACCCTTTGCCGCCGAGATCGGTAGCGACGCGATGCTCGTCGACGTGCTCCGACTGAATCAGTTCACTGGCACCAAGGAGGGTTGTGGCGTCGGCGTCTGTGGGGCGTGCACCGTGCTGGTAAACAACGGGCCGGTCTCGTCTTGTATCTATCTGGCTGTAATGGCAGAGGGTGCAGAGGTGTGGACGGTCGAGGGGCTCACCAGCAAAGACAGCGACCTGCTCAACGCCTTCGTCGAGAAAGAGGGCATGCAGTGCGGTATCTGCACACCAGGACAGGTCGTCTCGTGTTATGCGCTCGGGATTGAGAATCCAAGCGCAAACGAAGAGGAGATCCGCGAGTTCATGGCGGGGAACCTCTGTCGTTGTACGGGATATGTCACTATCACCGAGTCAGTGAGGACCTACCTTGACAGTAAGTGAGATGTTGTTCACGACCCCAACATCGGTATCTGACGCGCTCGTAGAGCTTTCGAACGAGAACACTCTCGCGGTTGGCGGTGGCACCTCGATTGCACTGATGTTGAAGAACCGGCTGATTGAACCAGACCGTCTGGTCTATCTTGGCAAGATCTCAGCGCTCACGGGTATTGAAGAGCGTGATCCCGCGACCATCCGCATCGGTGCGACATCGACACTTTTGCAGCTCATCCATTCATCCATCATTAAAGCTGCGTTCCCCTCGTTAGCCGATGCCGCGCACCGAGTTGGGAACCCACGTGTTCGTTCCGTTGCGACGATCGGTGGCGCGATCGTTCACGGCGATCCCCGGCAAGATCTTCCTCCGGTGTTGCTCTCTCTTGGAGCCACGGCCCATATCGCTGGGCCGAATGGTGAGCGCGAGGTTCCTCTGTCTGAGTTCTTTCGGGGATTCATGGAGTCGGCTGTCGAAGAGGATGAGCTTGTCACTGAGATCACGATTCCAAAAGTTGCCGGTCAGCGTTCGAGGTATACGCGGTTCACACCAGGATCAGATGACGACTACCCGACCG
>CAIVND010000012.1 GCA_903907185.1 uncultured Acidimicrobiaceae bacterium | reverse complement strand
CAGAGCGCGAACGTCGTCGCATTGCGCGTGCCCGTCGTCGCGTCGCTCTCGAAATCCAACCCTAAGCGCGCAATCCCCAGATCGAATCTGGGCTTAGCTTTTCTAGAGCGCTAAGAGTCACATGCTTGAATGCGTGATGAACATCAGCGAAGGTCGGGACCAGCAGCTCTTGAGCCAGCTGCGGGTGAGCGCCGGCTCGTCTCTTCTCGATGTTCACAGTGATGAATTTCATCATCGAAGTGTCTTCACTCTTGCAGGCGCAGACGTTATCGACGACGCGCTTTCCCTTGCGGGCATGGCAGTTGAACTCATTGACCTCAATCGACACTCAGGTGTTCATCCGCGTCTTGGCGTCGTTGATGTCGTCCCGTTTGTTCCGCTCGGGGTTGAGGGGCTGCACTATCCCTTGGAGCTAGACGAGGCGGTTGCAGCGCGGCAAACTTTTGGTGAGCTCTTCAGCAAGAGGTTCGAGGTACCCTGTTTTTTTTACGGTTCAACGAGATCGCTGCCTGAAGTTCGACGGACAGCTTTCGATCCGCTAAAACCGGATCTTGGACCCCAACTTCCGCATCCGACGGCCGGCGCATGCTGCGTCGGTGCTCGCGGAGTCCTCGTTGCTTACAACGTCAACATCAGTGCAGTTGATCTAACGACGACGAGATCAATCGCAATGGCAGTGAGATCGGAGCAGGTGAGATCACTTGGTCTAGCTCTCGGTGAAGCCTTCCAAGTCTCCTGCAACCTCATCGACCCATGGTCATCTGGCATCGAGGCGGCCTATGACTCGATTGCGAGCGAGGTCAACCGACGTGGCGGTACAGTCCTAAATGCCGAACTTGTTGGTCTAGTTCCGGAGGCAATACTCCATCGAGTCCATCGGTCTCGATGGACGACACTTGGGCTGACCGATCGATCATCGATCGAGAGTCGACTCGGCTCAAGCTCGAACGAAAATTAGCCCTTAGGAGGCCTGTCCAACCCCACGCTTTTGGATCATCCTTGCACGTCGAACCTTGCGGCGCTCACGCTCGCTCATCCCACCCCAAATGCCAAATTTTTCACCGTTGGCGATCGCGAACTCCAGGCACTCCACTCGAACAACGCAGCCTCGGCAAACCTCTTTCGCCTCACGCGTTGAGGATCCACGTTCTGGGAAAAAGAGTTCAGGATCGACGCCCATACAGTTTGCTTGCATCTGCCAAGCCTCGTCGGTGTTACCAATGAGTCCACGTAGCTCCATGAAACTCCTCCTCCCTCGGCACTATCGCCGACAATATCCCAGTGCTGTAATTACAGCGATGTGATTATCTTGGTGGCTCAGGCGCCGAAATGCAAGCGGAAATCCGCCATCCCTTGATATTTCAGGCTCTAGGTGAGCTCAAGAACCCGGTCGGAGGCGCTTATTTGTCTGCCCGCTGTGATTAGCCACAAAATCAATGAGGACATAATCACCAAGCGAATCCGGGGTCGTATAGAAGGCTCGGCCCCTATTCATCCTCGTCATTCGTTCAACAAATGATCGGAGGGCTCCAGTCGAGTTCAAAACAAAGGTGTTGATGACAATATGTTCATTCGTGCACCGAAGGACCTCTCGCATCGTTCGTTCGATCGTTTCAGGGACCGCCGGATAGTTGAAATACACCTCGCCAGAGTCCTCGATGTGAGCGGTCGGCTCCCCATCGGTGATAACGATGACCTGCTTCGTGCCGCTCTCATTCCGTAAGAGTGTTCGGGAGAGTTCAAGGGCGTGCTGCAGATTTGTGCCGTAGGCAAAGTCCCAAGAGACACTTGGCAGATCCATCTGGGTGATCTCTCGAGCGGTCGCTGAGAATCCAACAATACCGAGGTAATCCCTCGGGTATCGCGACGCGATCAGGGACTGAAGCGCAATTGCCACCTTCTTTGCGGAGAGAAAATTATCCTCCATCGGCATTGAGAGTGAGAGATCGATCGCAAGCACCGTTGATGATGTTGTGAGGTGTTCAGTCAACTCGACCTCGAAATCATCAAGCGTGAGCGACAACGGAAGACCGCCGAGCCCCTCTTCGCTCTGAGCCTGGCGAAGCGTCGCATTGCGGAGCGTCTGTTGGAGGTCGAGTCGAAGTGGGTCGCCATATTCATAGGGCTTGGTCTCCGTCGACACATCGTGACCGGTTCCCGAACTTGGAACGGGATGATTACCCACTCGATCATGACGCAACCGAGCAAAGAGCTCGTGAAGTGCCTGTGAGCCGAGGTGGCGCACACCAGCAGGGGTTAACTGAAGTTGTCCCTCCTTGCGATCGATCAGACCTGCCTCTTGGAGCCGATTCGTTAGTTGAGTAAGAGCCTGTCAGACCCCTGCATGT
>CAIVND010000011.1 GCA_903907185.1 uncultured Acidimicrobiaceae bacterium | reverse complement strand
AGACCCTTCAGGATCTCCTTGGAAAGTGGCGGTCGGTCATAAGGCGGAAAGTGCGTCTCATCACCAACCAAGACCACCTCTCCGGTAAAGCCCTCGAGACGTAGCGCCTCGGCCGCACGCAGGCCACCAAGTGAGGCGCCGGCGATCACGATGCGGTTCATGGACATCTGGTTTTTCTCCTCGGAAACGTTCGCGACCGCCGGCCAACTACCTCTTAAGCGTTCTTAGTCTTCGACCTTGATGACATCTGCCGGGCAACGTCGAGCTGCATCTTCAACAACTGCTCGATACTCCTCGCCAGGATTTTCGATGAGCTGGACCACGAGGCCCTGGTCGTTGACGGTAAATACCTCAGGGGCAGCATCTTCACACTGACCGTGTCCTGCACACACATCGAGATCAAGAGTGATCTTCATTGCAGTGTCCCTACTTTCTGTTTCGTGCTCGCTGCCGAGCGGGCAGCGATCGGCTATTGGTCTGACTCGATCAAGGCCTCAGGCAGTTCCAAAGACAACTCGGTGGTGAAAGGCTTGCACTGGGCATCTCTAACATAATCGCTCGTGCTCGCTGGCTCCAACGCATGGCGCCATGAGGCTCAAGATGACCGGGCTCAGCGAGCTAATTAGGCCCCGCGCTCGAGGGTGTCTCACCAAGGTGCTCAAGAAAAGACGCATGGTTGCGGACAAACTCACTTACTGAGTCACCACCAAACTTGCGGAGCGCCTCATCAACGAGCACCAAAGCCATCATCGTCTCGGCGATGACACCCATTGCGGGTACGGCGGTCACATCGGTGCGCTCCTTGAACGAGACCGTCTCCTCTTTCGTCACCACATCAACGGTGTGGAGCGTTGGCCGGTTCAAGGTCGACAGCGGCTTCATCGCAACGTGAGCGATGACGGGACCCCCAACCGTGATGCCGCCCTCAACGCCACCTGCGCGGGTGGTCTTTCGCACATAGGTGTCGCTGTCCTGTTCGTAGTAGATCTCGTCGTGAGCCTCAGAGCCTCGCCGGTGCGCAACCTCAAAGCCGTCACCGATCTCTACGCCCTTCACGGCTTGAATGCTCATGAGAGCCTGCGCCAGAAGGCCGTCGATCTTGCGATCCCAATGCACATGACTTCCAAGGCCAACAGGCACGCCGTAGGCGATGACCTCGACAACACCGCCGAGCGAGTCACCGACCTTTGCGGCCGCTTTGATCTCGTCGACCATTGCCTTGGTTGCGACCGGATCGATACAGCGGACCTCCGTTGCATCGAGCTCCTCAAGATCCTCAGGGAGCGGCCGCACCGTCGACTTCGAGACCGCAGAACCCATCGCAGTGACATGGCTGACGACCGATACACCGATCTTGGCGAGCAGCGCCTTCGCGAAGGCCCCGGCTACAACGCGCGCGGCGGTCTCTCGTGCCGAGGCTCGCTCAAGTACATCGCGCGCGTCGTCAAGACCAAATTTCAACATCCCCGCAAGATCGGCGTGCCCAGGACGGGGGGTGGTCAAGATCTTTGTGGGTCTTCCTGGATCGGGGGACATCTCCTCAGTCCACTTTGGCCACTCGGTGTTGGCGATCTCAATGGCGATCGGCGAACCAAGGGTTCGACCGTGCCGGATACCGGTCAGGAGTTCAATCTCGTCCTGCTCAAATCGCATTCGCGGTCCTCGGCCATAGCCGAGGCGACGGCGCCCAAGCTCACCGGAGATCTCCTCTTTGGTAATTGCCAATCCGGCAGGCAGACCCTCGATGACGACAACGAGTGACTTACCGTGAGACTCCCCTGCGGTGAGATAGCGAAGCATGGTTGACGAATCTAGTTCGTCAGTTCAATGCCGTTCACGCGAGGAGCCCTCGAGCGACTTGCCGTTGCACAGCTGGGTTACGACACAGGCGGGCGATGTCGGCGCTCGACGGTAGTGTTAGCGACGAGGATTTGATCCTCTCGAAGTGAGCGGTCGATACTGAAGATGCTAAGGAGTCTGTGTTCGTGACCAAGGTAGAACAGCCGTGAAAAAGGTACTGGTCGCCAACCGTGGCGAGATTGCAATCCGCGCGTTCCGGGCCACGTACGAGCTCGGCCTGCGCTCGGTCGCTGTCTACGCCTACGAGGACCGAAACTCGCTTCACCGCCAAAAGGCGGATGAGTCCTATCTCATCGGCGAGCGTGGCCACCCCGTAAGCGCCTATCTCGATATCGATTCGCTGATCGCCGTCGCACTTCGCTGCGGGGCAGACGCCATCTACCCTGGATACGGATTCCTCTCGGAGAACCCCGCACTCGCGACGGCCTGCTCCGAAAACGGCATCACATTTATTGGTCCACCCGCTGAGGTGCTGCGACTCGCCGGAAATAAGGTGCGCGCACTCGAGGCAGCAAAGGGAGCTGGTCTACCCACACTTCGGACAACGGCGGGAAGCACTATCGGTACCGACCTTATTCCCCTCGCGGACGAGATCGGATTTCCTCTTTTCGTCAAGGCAGCTGCTGGTGGTGGTGGAAGAGGACTTCGTCGCGTCGACAGGAGTTCTGCGCTACCCGATGCCATCGATGCTGCCCGACGCGAGGCCGCCTCGGCGTTCGGCGACGAAACTGTCTTTCTCGAACAGGCGGTGATCCGACCCCGCCACATCGAGGTCCAGGTCCTTGGTGACACGCAGGGCAACATCGTGCACCTCTATGAGCGCGACTGCTCCGTCCAGCGCCGCCATCAGAAGGTCATCGAAGTAGCGCCGGCACAGAACCTCGACCCGGCAACGCGTGATCAGCTCTGTGCAGATGCGGTGGCCTTTGCAAATTCGATCGGCTACCAAAACGCAGGGACCGTTGAGTTCCTTGTCGATGAGCGCGGTGAGCACGTCTTTATCGAGATGAACCCACGGATTCAGGTGGAGCACACCGTGACCGAAGAGGTCACCGGCGTCGACCTTGTGCGGGCGCAGTTTGCGATCGCCGCGGGGAGATCGCTTTCGGAGCTTGGTCTCGAACAAGATGCGATCTTTGTCCAAGGCTGCGCGCTGCAGTGTCGGATCACAACCGAGGATCCAAGCAATGACTTCCGGCCAGATACCGGGCGGATCTCTGGCTATCGGAGCGCTGATGGTGCGGGTATCCGGCTCGACGGCGGAACGCTGCACGCTGGTGCTGAGGTCCTTCCCTACTTCGACTCGCTCTTAATCAAGATGACCGCCCGTGGTCGTACCTGGCCCGAGACCGTAGCCCGTGCGCGCCGTGCGGTCACCGAGTTCCGCATCCGTGGCGTCGCAACGAATATCACCTTCCTCCAAGCGGTCCTCGACAACGTTGACTTCAAGGCCGGCCGCGCGACGACCGCACTCCTTGATGAGTACCCCGAGCTCCTGCGCGCCCGTACCAGCACGGACCGGGGCTCCAAACTCCTCGCCTACCTCGCGGACGTGACGGTGAACCGCCCACACGGCGAGCTCCCCACCTCGGTCATCCCTCGAGACAAGCTGCCAAAGATCGATCTGCAGACTCCTCCACCCGCGGGAAGCCGTGACCGACTCCTCGAGCTCGGCGCCGCCCAATTCTGCGCTGATCTGCGATCAGCCACCGTGCCAGGGATCACCGACACCACCTTCCGTGACGCGCACCAGTCACTCCTGGCAACTCGGCTGCGCTCCGATGACATTTTGATGGCGGCACCCTATATCGCTCGACTCACTCCGCAGCTCCTCAGCATCGAAGCGTGGGGAGGAGCAACCTACGACGTGGCTCTCCGCTTTTTGCACGAGGATCCGTGGAAGCGACTCGAGATGCTGCGTCTCGCGGTGCCGAACATCTGCATCCAAATGCTCCTTCGAGGCCGCAACACCGTTGGTTACACGCCCTATCCAGAGACCGTTGCCCGTCACTTCGTGGAAGAGGCCGCAACGTCGGGGATCGATATCTTCCGCATCTTTGACGCACTCAACGACGTCGAGCAGATGCGCCCAGCCATCGAGGCGGTGCTCAACACCCACGCCATCGCCGAGGGAGCGCTTTGTTACACCGGTGACCTTTCGAGCCCAAACGAAAAGACCTACAACCTCGACTACTACCTCAACATTGCTGAGGGACTCGTTGAGGCCGGCGTGCACATGCTGTGCATCAAGGACATGGCGGGACTGCTCCGACCACCCGCGGCCGTGACGCTGGTCAGCGCACTGCGCGAACGATTTGACCTCCCGGTACACCTGCACACCCATGACACCGCCGGCGGTCAGCTCGCGACCTACCTCGCTGCACTTGAAGTTGGTGTCGATGCAATCGATGGAGCGCATGCACCGATGGCCGGTACAACGAGCCAGCCCTCGCTCTCCGCGATCGTCGCCTCAACCGACAACTCTCGATTTGAGACCGGCATCAGTCTCGATGCCTTAAGCGCACTTGAGCCCTACTTCGAAGATCTCCGTCACCTTTATGCACCCTTCGAGAGCGGCCTTCCTGGACCCACCGGTCGGGTCTATCAACACGAGATCCCCGGAGGACAGCTCTCGAACCTCCGTCAGCAGGCGACAGCACTTGGACTCGGTGACCGTTTCGAAGACGTTGAGCGTCTCTACGCAGCTTCGAACAAGATCCTTGGCAATATCGTCAAGGTCACTCCGTCGAGCAAGGTCGTTGGCGACCTCGCGCTCCAGCTGGCGGCCTCGGGCGCCGATCCCGACGAGTTCGAACGTGAGCCCGAGCGCTTCGACATCCCCGATAGTGTCCTCGGATTTCTCGCAGGAGAGCTCGGGACTCCAGCAAACGGCTTCCCAGAACCCTTCCGTTCTCGTGCCCTAGAGGGCCGCTGGCCAACGCTTGCCGAGCCGATCATCAGCGATGAGGATGCAGCGCTCCTCGAGGGACCTGAGCGCCAACGGACCCTGTCAAGACTCCTGTTTCCCAGTCCAACTCGTGAGTTTGAGGAGTCGAAGGACGCGTATGGTGACCTCTCCAAGCTGTCTACACGCGCCTTTCTTTACGGCCTTCGCCACGGCGAGGAGCTCGAGGTCGAGCTCGAGCCAGGAGTAGCGCTCCTCTATGGGCTCGAGGCGATCGGCGATGCCGACGAGCGAGGCATGCGCACCGTTGTCTGTACCCTCAACGGTCAGTTCCGACCCATTGCGGTACGCGACCGATCACTTGGCACTGAGGCACCGAGCGCGGAACGCGCCGATCTCAACGACCCCTCACAGGTTGCTGCTCCCTTTACGGGCGTCGTCACCATCCGAGTTGCAATCGGCGATGAAGTGACTGCGGGAACGGTGGTTGCGACGATTGAGGCGATGAAGATGGAGGCGGGAATCACCGCGGCGGTCTCGGGCACGATTGGCGCGATTACCGTCGAGAACGTCTCCCCGGTCCGCGCTGGCGACCTGCTAATGCGCATCACCACCGCCTCCACCGGACCGGTCGCGGTCCCGACCCTTACGCCTCCGTCACTGAGCTGACTCAACTAGCGTAAACACCGAGAATTTTTTCACCGGTAGTACCGAACCAAGGAGCATGAGATGGCAACAACTGCACTAGATCAACACTCACTTCTACAGAGCCGGCGATCCGCTGTTCTTGGTGACCTGCTTCCCGGGCTGCTCGTGCGCGACATCGCCCTCGTCATCGGGAGTGCAGCATTTATCGGTATCCTCGCCCAGATCTCCATCCCCCTCTCCTTCACGCCCGTGCCGATCACTGGACAGACGCTCGGCGTACTGCTGAGCGGTATGGCACTTGGATGGCGCCGCGCGGGTCTGTCGATCTCGCTCTACTTTCTTGCTGGACTTGCTGGTCTGCCCTGGTTTATCCACCACACCTCCGGCTGGCAGGGTGCCTCAAAGGGCTACCTGTTGGGCTTCATCCTCTCTGGACTCGCGTGCGGCGCGATCGCCGAGCGTCGTGCGGACCGCACCGTCATCACCGCCCTCTTGGCGATGTTCGTTGGCGAATTTCTCATCTACCTAATCGGCGTGCCATGGCTTGCGGTTGACCTGCATGTCGGACTTGGCAAAGCGATCGCGCTGGGACTCACTCCCTTCCTCGCTGGCGATGCCATCAAGGCCGGTATCGTTGCGCTTCTCCTTCCCGGCACCTGGAAGCTCGTCAATAAGAACGCTGCCTAGGCATTTTGGATCTTTTGTTCAAACGCCTCGACCGGTAGCATCTTCGGGGCAAAGCTCAAAGCTGCGGGTGCAGCGACAACCGATATGGAGAGAACATGTCAACTCGACGACGTTCAATCGAAATTGAGAGCGAACAGCACGGGGCGCCGATTCCCATGGGCTGTCGGATCGACAACATTGTCTACTCATCAGGGATCTCCGGACGTGACCCACAAAGTGGCGAGCTCCCCGAGGATGGGGAACAGCAGGTGCGTAACTGCTTCGCCAACCTGAAGGCATTCCTGGTGG
The DNA here is from genome assembly GCA_903907185.1 of uncultured Acidimicrobiaceae bacterium. Lineage (GTDB taxonomy): Bacteria > Actinomycetota > Acidimicrobiia > Acidimicrobiales > Bog-793 > CAIVND01. Next base: position 1,857 of record CAIVND010000011.1, on the reverse strand, counting down.
CTGCCGATGTCACCACCGATGATGTCATCAGACTGACTGTCGGGCTCGCGGACATGAAGCTGCGTGAGTACGTGAACGAAGAGTGGTTGGCGATGTTTCCCGACCCCGAGAGCCGTCCAGCACGTCACGCCTCTGAGCAGAAGCTCAACGGCCCCAAGACGAAGCTTCAGCTTGAGGTCGTTGCAGTCGCGCAGAGCTAGCTGCCCCGGCAATTCCACCGTTAGGGTGAGGGAGCGATGACAACGCTCTCCATTCTCGATCAGACACCGGTGCCGACGGGTAGTACCCCAACCCAGGCGATCGCAAACTCCGTCGATCTTGCTCAGCATGCTGAGGCACTCGGTTACCACCGCTACTGGCTAGCTGAGCATCACGGCACCAATGGTCTTGCGGGAGCAGCGCCCGAGGTACTTGTCGCGCACGTCGCCTCACACACGCGCTCGATTCGCGTGGGCTCTGGTGGCGTCATGCTTTCGCACTACAGCCCACTCAAGGTGGCAGAACTCTTTCGACTCTTGAGCGCTATTCATCCCGGGCGCATCGACCTTGGCCTTGGCCGAGCACCGGGAGGTACCCCTCTTGCAACAATGGCGCTCCAACGCAATCGCAGTCATCCGGCTGGCGATGACTTTCTCGAGCAACTCGCCGAACTTCGAGCCTGGCTGGGCGATAATTTCCCCGAAAATCACGCATTTTCGAAGATGCCAGCGACCCCGATCCCCGAGGTTGCACCTGAGCTTTGGCTGCTGAGCTCAAGCGGTTACTCCGCTCAGGCGGCGGCGCACTTTGGCACTGGGCTCTGTTTCGCACACTTCATCAACAAAGATGGCGGACCCGAGGCAATGGCGTACTACCGCGAGAACTTCAAGATCTATTCGGGCGGTGACCTTCCGCGAACCTCTGTCGCCGTGCGAGTGATCTGTGCTGACACGGAGGAAGAGGCAGAGCGCCTCGGCGCGAGTGCAGATCTTTGGCGGCTCCGGCAACGTCGCTTTCGCGAGCACGGAACGGTTCCAACGCCTGAGGAGGCGCTGAGCTACGAGTACAGCGATATCGATCGACAGATCATCGGCGATGCGCGGTCACGGGTGGTCCTCGGTGACCAGCACAAGGTGCATGAGCAACTCGTCGAACTCGCCGAAAGCTACGGCGTCGATGAGATCGCGGTCGTCACAATCACCCATGATCACCAGGCCCGACGGCGTTCCTACGAACTCCTCGCCGAGGCCTTTGGACTCACTGCACAGGTTGAAGCGCCGCCCATGGTCCCAGTCTCACTCGAGCGATAACCACAGAGAGGGCCGTTTAGTTCACCGACGTACGGTCCAGCTTCGCCCGACGGAGTTCAACCAGGCGATGACGGACGATCACAATCACTCCGACGACGACCAAGCCAGCAAGGACATAGCCGGCCAACTTGAAGTCGTGCACTGCCTTTGTCCACGCAGAGCCAAGACCATACCCAAGACCCGCCAGGACACTTCCATAGACGAGTGTTCCAAGGAAGCTCAGGAGGAGGAACGCCAGCGCCTGTTCCGCCTCATCGAGCACCTCGTGCTGTGGGAAAACTCCAACAACGAGACGGTGATCAACGACGCGCGGCGTGAGATTGCCCGCAGCCTTGCGCGCGGGCGGCAGGCGGACGGGCTCGCTGACGCGCGCGACGCGGCGGTGCTCGTGCAAGCGCCCAAGCCGGCCGACGTCAACCGCTTCCTGGCCGAGGTCGCGCCGCCGGTGCATGACCCGTTTGCCGGCGGTGGCTCGATTCCGCTGGAGGCGCAGCGCCTGGGCCTGCGCGCGATTGCCACGGACCTGAACCCGGTGGCGGTGCTGATCAACAAGGCGCTCATCGAGATT
>CAIVND010000010.1 GCA_903907185.1 uncultured Acidimicrobiaceae bacterium | reverse complement strand
CCCGGGACGGTAGTGACCTTTCGACCCTTCAGCGTGCTCGCCAGGCCACGAAAGAGTTGCTCGACGATCTTTCCCTTGCGCGCGAGGCTCGTCGCAAAATTCACGGATGGGTTCTCTGCACTGATGCCAAATTCAGCAGCGTGTTTCACCGAACGATAGACACTTGCAGTCTCGAGAAACTCCTTTGCGGGGATACAGCCACGGTGTAGGCAGGTCCCACCGACCTTGTCCTTCTCCACCATTGCGATGCTCAGGCCAGCTGCTGCTCCATAGAGCGCTGCTGCGTAACCCCCAGGACCACCACCAATGATGACAACGTCATACTCCTCATCCAGCACGGCATCGTCCGGCGTTGGAACCACCTCCACAATCTGGTCCGTTCCTACCTTTGTAGGACGAACAATTGACTCCAACGCCGACTGCAACTGCCGTGCTGGTTACCGCTCTAGCCTACCCACCATCTGATGACCCCTACCAAGTCAGCGGGTCAAACTTCTCCGTAGCAACGTCACCTCAGCGACTGCCCGAGTATTTCTTCCGCCGACTCTCATCGGCTCATCAAGCGTGTGCGCGTACAAGCATCCCCGCTGCAACAGTCACATTGGTGACCTCATCGACAAGGATAAAACTGCCCGTAGAACGGTTCCGCGCATAGGTATCAACGAAGAGCGGCTCGGTGGTCTTTATCGTGATCCCACCAATATCGTTGAGCTCTAACTCGCTCGCCGCCTCATCGTGATCGAGGGTATTGACATCGCGACGGAAGTTCACCTCTTGCACCAATGCCCGTGCCCACCTCGTGGTGTGCTTGATTGCAAGCTTCTGACCGGCACTCAACGGCGCCTCTGCCATCCAGCAGATCACCGCCTGAAGTTCCTGGCTGACCTCTGGCTGATTGTCACCGGCGCAGAACAGGTCGCCTCGCGAAATATCGAGATCGTCGGCGATCCGAACGACAATGGACATGGGAGGAAACGCCTCTTTCAAGAGTCCATCCATGGTCTCGAGCGAGGTAATGGTGCTTGATTTGCCCGACGGGAGAACGGTGACTTGGTCGCCCACATGGAGCACACCACCAGCAACCTGTCCCGCGTATCCCCGGTAGTCATGCAGATCGTTTGCGTGGGGACGTACAACTCGTTGCACCGGGAATCGGACGTCAACGTAGTTATGGTCAGAGGCAACATCGACCTGTTCGAGGTGCTCTAGAAGCGACGGGCCGCTGTACCAGTCCATGTTTGTCGAATGATCGACAACGTTGTCCCCCTCGAGTGCGGAGATCGGAATGTAAGACATCTCTTCAACATCAAGATCTTTCGCGAAGTTGGCGAACTCGTCGCGAAGTTCCACGAAGCGCTCCTCCGCATAGTCGACGAGGTCCATCTTGTTGATACAGACGACAAGGTATGGGATCCGCAGAAGTGACGCTATTGAGGCATGTCGGCGGGTCTGTTCGGTGACTCCGTTGCGCGCGTCGACTAGAACCAACACAAGATCAGCGGTTGAGGCTCCGGTAACCATGTTGCGCGTGTGCTGAATATGCCCCGGCGTATCGGCGATGATGAACTTGCGTTTTGGAGTGGAAAAATATCGATATGCGACGTCGATCGTGATGCCCTGCTCGCGTTCGGCGCGAAGACCATCAGTCAGGAGCGCGAGGTCGATGTACTCATCACCACGCTCTGTGCTGGTGCGTTCCACCGAATCAAGCTGATCCTGGTAGATCTGCTTGGAATCGTAGAGCAGGCGACCGATCAGCGTAGATTTGCCATCGTCAACCGAGCCGGAGGTGGCAAAGCGAAGGAGCTCCATCAAAAGTACCCCTCACGCTTACGGTCCTCCATCGCTGCCTCCGAAACACGATCATCGGATCGAGTTGCTCCGCGCTCGGAGAGCCGAGCAATGGCCGTCTCCGCGATCACCATCTCCGGATTGATGGCGTCTGACCTCACCGCTGCGGTGCAGGTCATATCGCCAACCGTGCGGTAGCGAACCATGGCATCGAAGACCGGTTCATTCGCCCGTGCCGGAGAGACGGGGCCAACAGCGATCAGCATGTTGTCGCGCTCAAAGACCGGGCGGGTGTGCGCGTAGTAGATGGTCGGAAGTTCAATCTTCTCTTGGTTGATGTACTGCCAGATGTCGAGTTCGGTCCAGTTCGAAAGGGGGAAGATTCGAAAGTGCTCACCCTTGCGATGTCTTCCGTTATAGAGGTTCCAAAGTTCGGGTCGCTGTCCCCGGGGGTTCCACTGCCCGAATTCATCCCGAAAGGAAAAGACCCGCTCTTTTGCTCGCGCCTTCTCCTCATCACGCCGTCCGCCGCCAAAAACCGCGTCGTATCGCCCCTCTTCAATAGCTTTGAGAAGGCTGTGCGTCTGGAGGCGGTTTCTCGATGCCCCGGGTGTCGGATCGTCCTCAATCTCGCCTCGGTCGATCGCCTCCTGCACGCTCGCCACGACAAGTCGGGCACCAAGCTCAGCGACGCGGGCGTCACGGTAGGCAATGACTTCTTCGAAGTTATGACCAGTGTCGACGTGGACAACGGGAAAGGGAATCGGTTGGGGCCAACAGGCCTTGACCGCGAGGTGCAAAAGGACGGCAGAGTCCTTTCCGCCAGAGAAAAGCAGTGCTGGCCGTTCGAACTCTGCGACGACCTCGCGGATGATCTGAACGGACTCAGCCTCGAGGCTGTCCAGGTGGGAGAGGTGGTAGGTCATAAACTATGACTAGTTTAGTCAGGTTTCCACGAATCGTTGCGGGAGCCCTCCGCTACAGTCAGGCCATGAGCGAGAATGCCTTCTGGGTCGAGTGGCACCGCCAATACGATGACCCAGAATCTCCGCGCAGTAGGCGCCTCGCGGCGGTGCAACAACAACTCCGAGATGCGATCGACCATGCCCCCAAAGGACGGATCCGACTCATCAGCATGTGCGCTGGCCAGGGTCGAGATGTCATCGGTGTGCTCGCAGATCACCCGCGCAGCGGAGAGGTCGATGCCCTTCTCGTCGAACTGAACCCCGAACTCGTTGCTGATGCGCAGTCATTGGCCGACGCAGCGAACCTTTCGAACGTCAAGATCGTTACCGGCGACGCGGCATTGACCAACTCCTACGCAGAGGCCGTCCCGGCGGAGATCATCATGGTCTGCGGAGTCTTTGGCCGACCGAGCGATGAGGACATCAAACAGATCATTACCGAACTTCCGCACCTTGGCACTCAGGGTGCTGTAGCGATCTGGACAAAAGAGGGTGTGGGAATGGTCGATCGTCGACCCTTAGTTCGCTCGTTCTTCACCGAGGTTGGATTTGAGGAGATCACCTACTACACCGAAGAGGGAACGACCTTTGGGGTAGGCAGTAACCGCTGGAACGGTGCACCGTTGCCCTTTCGACCCGATCGGCAGATGTTCACCTTCCGCGATGTGGGAGCAGAGGCCAGAGGGTAATTCGTTCGCGGCTAGTTCTAGCCGCTGATTACTGAGACAGCACTACCAGCGAGAACGCACTCCGCTCAGCGAGCGTACATACTCTTTGGCAGAGT
>CAIVND010000009.1 GCA_903907185.1 uncultured Acidimicrobiaceae bacterium | reverse complement strand
GGCTCATAGCGCGAGTGGAACCAAGGATCAATCTCGTGATTTGGCGGGATTGCCGGCAAGAGGATTCCGCCCAGGACCTCGTGCTCTTTCGCCCAGCGGACCTCCTTGACGATTGCATCAACGTCGTGCGGGAACACCTGAATCATGCCCCGGCGACGATCGGCCTCCTTCGAACAGAAGTCGACGAGCCAGCGGTTGTGTGCCTGGAGCCCGGCCCAACGCTGCTCGAACTCCTCCCGTGTCTTTGGGAGTCCAATTCCAAGAACGCCGACCGTGTTGAAAAAGGGCGGGATCGTATTTGGGAAGAGAATCTCGCCGGTGATGCCATCGGCATCCATTTCGGCAGTGCGAAAGTCGCTGTCCCAGTTTCTGAGGGCCGTCGCTGATACGGAATCAGCAAACGGACTCGAATAGGAGGCCGACCACGCTTCGAATTCGTCGTGCCATTCGGATGCCAGGTACTGCTTGTATTCCTGAATCTCGCCGCCACAGTGGCCGTCCGACGAGATTACGACGTACCGCTCGCCCTCGTCCGTGCTCTTCGTTTCGTCAGGCATTCGTGATCCTTCTCCCTAGTGGTAATTGTCTCCCGATATTTGGATGGGACCGATGCACCGGAGATCCCTCGATTCGACAGTGTCAGCTCGCCCTACCGAACACCGCCGAGTCCATAACCTTGTGATCGACAACTTCGAATACGTACGACGCTGGCTGCACGGCCGCCGTGAAAGGACCGGGCGAACCGCTAGTCGAGAGGCAACGAAGCTATCCGAGTAACCATAGATCAACTCGAGAGCACATTCCACGCCTTTTCCATGCAACGTCACATCTCTGTAGACTAAATCCACCATAATCACCGCTACGATAAGGGCGAGCACAAAACTGCCGGCGTTTTTCACACGGGGCAGCAAGGTTCGAATGGACCCCGCACTACCGAAGGAATTCCACATTCAGAATCGATATCCATCCATGGACTGGAGAGCCGATGACTGTTAACTCTGTGCCGTCACCTGTACGCATTGTCGCCAGCGACTCAATCAACCAACCTCCGCGGACAGCAGAGCTCGAAGAGCTCTACCGCGGCTTCGAACGCGAGCTGCTCATACCGCTGTGGACCGAGATCGGCGATCTGATGCCTCTCGTCCCAACACCGAAAGCGATGCCTCACCTGTGGCGTTGGAATCAGCTACTGCAGCTCGCCGCTCGAGCAGGCGACCTCGTACCGGTCGGCCGAGGCGGAGAGCGCAGAGCGATCGCACTTGCAAACCCAGGGCTCGGCGGCCTCCCGTATGCGACGCCCACGCTCTGGGCAGCAATTCAGTACCTCCGTCCCGGCGAGGTCGCACCCGAACACCGTCACTCACAGAACGCCTTTCGCTTCGTGATTGAGGGCGAGGGAGTTTGGACCGTCGTGGACGGCGACCCGGTAGAGATGCGTCGCGGAGATCTGTTGCTCACACCCGGCTGGCATTGGCACGGCCACCACAACCAGGCCGTCCGACCGATGGCCTGGCTCGATGGCCTGGACATTCCACTCGCGCGGTCGATCGACGCCACGTTTTTCGAGTTCGGATCCGATGTCGTATCGAACAATGACACCCCGCGCTTCTCGCGCGCCGAACGTCTCTGGGCACATCCTGGACTTCGTCCGCTCTCTGAGGAGCGATCGACTCCGAGTTCGCCGCTCTCTGCATACCGGTGGGAACACACCGATAGTGCCCTTGCGGCCCAACTCGAGCTCGAGGACGAAGGATTGTCGGGGGTTGTGGGCCCCGGACACGCAGCCGTGCGCTTCACGCATCCCGGCACAGGCGAAGACGTCATGCCGTCACTCCGTGCCGAATTCCATCGCATCCGCTCATCAGCGAAGACGCGGAAGCGCCGCGAAGTGGGGTCGTCGGTGTGGCAGGTCTTTGAAGGTGAGGGAACGGTGACTGTTGGCGAACACGAGTGGGCGATTGCGCGGGGTGATCTGTTCGTCGTTCCGTCGTGGCAGCCAATGCAACTCCGCGGCGGATCTCAGCTCGACATGTTTATGTTCAGTGACGCTCCGCTCTTTGAACGCTTGGGGTACGACCGGATCGAGATCGAATAAACCAACTCGACATAGCGTCGCAGCGTCACCCCCGGAATCGTCGTGCCGGTGATCTCTGAGCCCTTCCGGGCCATCGTCCTCGTCGCAGGACGATGCAATGTGCTGCCCCGCACGTCAATCCGCGCGATGGTGACTGCGCGTGCCACCGGTCACCACTCAGGGACGCCCGGAAAAGTTAGATCACGCTTCCGCGCTGCCAACGAAGTAGCCGACGCTCGAGGAGGATCACCAGGCCACGGCAGGTCAATGTGATCGTGACGACAACGATGATCGCAGCCAAGACATTGGCCGTCTGGAACTGCTCGCCCGCGTTGGCGATGAAGTGCCCGATGCCGCCAACCGACACGATGAACTCACCGATGACCGATCCGAGCATCGCCGTCGATAGTCCGAGTCGCACCGCGGCGAGAATCGAGGGAGCAATTCCCGGAATAAGACCGTAACGGATCCGATCCCATCGGCTGCCACCGATCACACGAATCATGTTGAGCAACCCAACAGGAAGATTTTTCGCGCCGATGTACACATTCCAGAACATGAGGAAAAAAACTGCAAAGGACGCGACGACGACCTTTGACCAGATACCGAGTCCGAAGATAATGATGAACAACGGCGCGAGCGCGATGATCGGAATCGCATTGCAGGCGGCCATGATGGGTTCAAAGACCTTCCCGGCGGTCTTCACGCTCGCGAAGAACAGCGCCGCGGCGAGACCGGAGATCGCCCCGAAAAAGAAACCCAGTACGTATTCGGTCATCGTGATCCGGATGTCAATCCACCCCGAGCGGCTGCCGACGTAGTGATAAAGCGCAAGTGCGACGGCGGTGGGTCGACTGATCGCCAGCGTCGTGAAGAGATGACCAGAAGCCAGCTGCCACGCACCGAGAAACGCCGCTACGACAAGAAAGCGGTAGAAAATGAGCGCGAGCTCACCATTCCAGAACCTGACTTGCGCCGCGCCGACGATCTCACTTTCGTCGATGTCCGCCATTGGCTCCATCGAACGCGACCCCAAGATCGCCGCTGACTCGACACTTGACTTGTCTTCGATCATTTCTGCTCCAGACTCGTGCATTGTTCCTTTTTCGACCATCCGGGGTCCTCCTCCAAGTAGGCGCGAAGGAGTTTATGCAGGTCGGCGAACTCGGCGTCCTCGACTACTCCGGCAACGTCGCGTGGCCGCTTGAGATGAACGTCAACGACGGCTCGTACCGTTCCTGGCGCTCCCGTCATCACCACGACTGCATCCGAGAGAGCGATTGCCTCGCCGAGGTCGTGCGTCACGAAAAGGACGGTCTTCGGCTCCCGCTCCCAGAGATCCAGAAGTTCCTGTTGCAAGATGACTCGGGTCATGGCGTCGACGGCTCCGAACGGCTCGTCCATGAGAAGGACCTCAGGGCCATAGACGAAACTGCGGGCGATCGCGCAACGGCGTTGCATTCCTCCAGAAAGTTGCCTCGGGTAGTGATCGGCCCATGCTCCAAGTCCTACGCGATCGAGCCAAAAACGGGCTCGCTCCTCGCGTTCGTCCTTATTAGCGACCCCCGCGAATTTGAGAGGAAGTGCCACGTTCGCCAACACCGTCAGCCACGGTAGAAGGTTCGATTCCTGGGTGACGTAGCCGACGCGAAGGTCCACCCCGGCGACCGGCTGGCCGAGGCATCGAACGTTGCCTCGCGACGGTCCGATCAGACCCGACACCACGTTGAGCAGCGTGCTCTTGCCACACCCACTCGGGCCAACGATCGACACAAAGGAATTTTTCGCTATCGAAAGGTCGACTCCTTGCACGGCTGTTCGCGGCTTCGCCGAAGCACGAGCCGCGGGGAACGCCACAGAGACTCCCTCGAACTCAATCGATCGATCCCCGGTCATTTGTTGACCTCCATAAGCTGTGATTCTCGT
>CAIVND010000008.1 GCA_903907185.1 uncultured Acidimicrobiaceae bacterium | reverse complement strand
TCACTGTTTTGCCGGCATAGAAGGCAAAGTCAGGCTTGACAACCTTGGTTTTTGTGGCGTGAACCGTCTGCGCGGAGGCAAGCGGAACGGCTATCAGCGAAAGAGCGGAACAGCCAAGTGCCGCTATCCCGATTCGACGTTGAAGTGTCGAAGCAAATTTCATATTCTTTTCCCCTGTTGATATAGAAACGACTGTCGTTGTTACTTCTTACCTGAGTACTGCCGCACTGTTAATCCGATTCTTATCGACCCCGTACAGGAAGAAATAGTCGCCTAATCAGCTCTTATCATCAACACACAAGCTAATTACTTATGTGTTGCGTTCCATTCGGCCACTGAGATTGGAGCATTTTCTCCGACACTCTGACGCTGGGCAAACCGCTTTTCTTTTCCGAAATCCGCGATCCCGCTGTGCAGGGTCGTCCGGTGGTCCCAGAAGGCAATGTCGCCGACATTCCAACGATAACGGTAGACAAATCGAGGCTGAAGTTGGTGCTTAAACAGCATCGCAAGGAGCGTGTCGCTCTCTTCCTTCGAGAGCTCGTTTATCCTCTGTGTGTGCTCCTGTGAGATCCAGTAGGAACTGACGCCCGTCTCTGGAATCACTCGCACGAGAGGATTCACGTTTGGTGCCAAAAACTCGCGAAGCAGAGCAAGCTGTTCATCGCCGAGTTCGTCGTCATATCGTGCTTTGTGGTGGGCACGGAGTTCGTTATCTGGGAGGAAGTACGTCTGGCGACCGTTGGTCACTGTTAAGCCCTCAAGAAACTCACGCATCGCAGGACTAAGGGCCTGGTAGCTCGAGACGAGGTCCGCCCACATGGTGTCACCACCGACCGCAGGCTTCTCTCGCATCTGCAGCATCGAAAATGAAGGGCCTTCGTGAAGGTACATGAGGTCTGCGTGGAAGTGCGGCACAACTGTGACGTTCGATAGACCCTCTTCGTCGTAGTCCTTTTCGAAGATCGTCTTGTTTGCGCAGGGCGGACCAAACTGCAGTGTGAGTTCATGGTGCTGCTGCATGCTCAGGTTCTGATTCTTGAGGAAGAGAACCTTGTAGCGCATCAGGGCATCCTTAAGAAGGGCCACCGCCTCAGCGCTGAGCGGCTCCTTACCATCTACCCCTTCGACGACGGCTCCAATATTTGGCGTCTCCGGCAGAACCCGAATGCCCAGATCAGCGCAACGCTCATCAAAATCTTGCACAACCTCAAGCGTCTGTTCGATCAGTGCCACTTTGCCCCCTTAACGCTGCGATGAAAAATCCATTGAGTTTGTTGCTCGAAACGTCTGCCTAAAGACTAGTTCAGCGATCAGGAAATACACGATCCGAGAGAGGCCAGCGCAAAACATTGCATTGGTCTCTCTCGGATCGCCGAATTCAATCCCTTAGGACAACATCTGCCTATTTCAAATGCGAATCGAGAAACGCTACAGCTCGGCTCCATGCAGATGAGGCCGACTCTGCGTGATAGCGATCCGGATTGGTGTCGTTATGGAAAGCATGACCTGCGCCTTCGTAAACTTCTTTCTCGAATGATTTACCCGCAGCCGCCATCGCTGGCTCGATCTGGGCGATCCCTGCATTGATGCGCTCGTCGAGCTCTCCGTAGATTGCAAGCACCGCTGCCTGGATCTCTGGCACGGACTCGAGTGGCGGAATTGGTCCATAGAAGGGAACTGCAGCCTTCAGCCGTGGCTCACGGGTTGCCAGCATCCAAGTCATCCCTCCACCGAAACAGAAGCCAAGAACTCCAAGGTGAGAGGCGTCGACGTTCGAGAGTGTCGAAAGCTCCTGAAAGGCTGCGAGCAGCTGTGTAACCATCTCGCCACGGTCGAGGGTTCCAAGCGCCGCAATTCGCTCAGCAGAATCGGCAAAAGAGTTGACCCCTCCGGCCGGCGTAAGGAGATCTGGCGCAAGAACGACGTAGCCGTTCTTCGCCAAACGGCGCGCAACATCACGGATGTGAGGAACCAGTCCCTGGTTCTCATGGATGAGCACGACACCGGGGAACGGACCCTCGCCGGAGGGCTTTACGACATAGATGTCAAGCGGCCCAACTGCCGATTCGATCGTCCGATCCTCCCCGACGACTGAACTGTCAGACTCTGAAACACTCAATGGCGAACTTGCATTCGGCACCTGTGCTTTCGCGCTGGGTGCTCGATCCACTGCCTGAACACCAGCTCCATCAAAGAGCGAGAGGCGTCGTTCCAACTCATCGCTTGAGACGAATCCCAGCTCTGCCTCTTCAAGAAACTCTTCGCGTAGGTACTCTCGTACGTCCATCAATCTGCTCCATTTCCTCTGTCTGTATGTCGTTGTTTGATCAAGATCTTGGCGCACTGTGCAACAACTATCAAGAGCCTCTAGCGCCAATGAGAGCCACCACCAGCACGTCTAAATTCGGTATGGCCCTATGAGATCATCCCGAAACGTAACACCAATCCCCGGTCTCGAAGAGGGTGCCACGGTACCCTCGGAGCTTACGGTGAGTGGATATTCAAATAGTGCGTCAAAGGTCGGCACGTACTCAAGCGCGAACACATCCTGCGCTGCACAGAGAACGTGAGCGGAGATCCAAAATGGCGTCGATTCATCGGTCAGTACGGGCCGAGGGCCCGATCTCAAATTCGGCGAGCTGGTTGCCTCTGTGTTCATTCGTTCACCTCACTGAGAAGAAAGATTCAACATTTCTTGCAAAAATTTGCACAGATCTGAGGTCTGGGCGGCGCGAATCGATCAGTGAGATGAACTGTATGGTCGAGTTTTCAGGCTGTCAACTGACTTTCTCCATTGAAGATTCTGCGGTGTTCCCCGAAACATCGGGCAAATTTTGCACAAACAGGTCTGCACGCCCCATCACGCAATAACGCCGATCGATCAGGACTAATCAAGCCACTGGAGGGTGCCGTCGCCGATCACTGCTCTGAGTGCGTTGATATCAATACCTACTTGGAGTCCCAAGGAAACCTCACTACCAGAGAGCGACGACTCGCGCACAGCAAGGCACTGTTCCAAACAGGCAACTCCCCACTCTCCGTTGTGCAGCGCAGGAGAAGATCGAGTGATTGCCCGACAAAACTCCGCCACCACTGAATCGACGCCGGAGATTGCAGTCGTGGTGACTTCACGACGCCCCTCATCCGAGTAGACCCAAACGGTGCCCCGTTCGGTTGGCCTCATATCTCCGAGGTCACAGTTCACCAGTGTGTAACCATAGGTACCATTGCTATTGAAGACCTGTGTGCCTACTGAAGCCTTCTTCAGCTCTGCCTCCTCCTTGGCTGTGGGGGCATTTTGCGTAAGCCGTTGACGGGAACTTCCGCTCGCCGAATCAACCTCTGGCCCTTTAATGAACTCATTCGAAGAAAAGTGCCCGTATCCGCCATAGATCGAAGTTGCCAAAACCCCATTGTCGTAGTTGATCCAGGAGTAATACGACCCTTCGCCCGATCGCTGCGGGTCATAGTCACCGACTGTCCCACGAAGGGTGAGCGCCTTTGAGCCGGCCGTCAAAAGCCGGATCACATCGAACTCGTGAGCACCCTGTCGAAGAACCACTCCCCCAGCCGCTGGATCTCGCTCATCCTCGCCGCGAGGTCGATAGAACCAGTCGGTAAAGTGCCAACGGTGAACGGCTCGAACACTTCCGAGCATGCCACTTTCGATGATCTGCCACATCGTCAAAATCGGTGGATCAACGCTCCGCTTGTGATTGACAAGC
>CAIVND010000007.1 GCA_903907185.1 uncultured Acidimicrobiaceae bacterium | reverse complement strand
TGCACATCTGAGCACGTTCTCCGCATCACCTCCGTGGAGGTGAGGACGCGCAGATCCTCGATCAGCGGTTGTGTGGTTGGTTAATGTCGGGAACGGGACAAGCGGTCAACTGGACTAGAGGAGTTTGACGTCGTGATTGGGAACCGGGTTGGTGCCGCCCTTGATCGCGTCATTTCGCATCTTCCCGCTGGCGGTGAGGTTCGAGAGGGCCAGGCAAAGATGGCCGAGGCGATCGGTACATCCATCGATCGGGAGCGACACCTGGTCGTCCGTGCAGGCACCGGTACCGGAAAGTCGCTTGCCTACCTCGTTCCGGCGTTGATTGCGAAGCGGCGTACGGTCATCGCGACTGCCACCAAAGCGCTCCAGCACCAGCTCGGTGACAAGGATCTCCCGGCCCTCGCTGAGGAGATTGGCTTTGAGTTCGACTATGCGGTCTTGAAGGGTCGTTCGAACTATCTGTGCGTTCAACGTCTCCGAGAGGCGAAAGAGAGCGGGACACAGGAGGAGTTTTCCGTCGATCCGCCGGGAACCGACACCCCACTTGCTGAATCTCGACCAGAACAGGCGCGGGCGATCGCCGCGTGGGCCCAGACGACTACCACCGGTGATATGGCGGAGCTTGAATTCGAGCCCGACACGAGGGTGTGGAGTTCCTACAGCGTGAGCCCCGAGGAGTGTCCCGGTGCCTTTCACTGTCCCTCTGGAGGATCGTGTTTCGCGGAGATCGCCCGAGCGAGGGCCGCTGAGGCCGACGTGATCGTTGTGAACCTCCATCTTCTCGGTGCTCATATTGCAAGCGCTGGCTCGGTCTTGCCGGAACCGGAGGTACTCATCATCGATGAGGCTCACGAGCTTGAAGAGATCTTGAGCAAGAGCCTTGGTGTCTCAATCAGCGCCGGTCGACTTCGTGCGATCGCCGCCATGGCGCGCGCCTCCTCACCCACTGCGCGAGGTGGCACCCCAAGCGAGCTCGATGAGGTGGCGCTCTCCGTGATGGATAGCGCAAGCGATGTAGAACGTCTACTGGAGCGCCTCGGGGGAACTCGGATCCGGTCGCTCGCAGATGGAGACCTCGCGTACGAGGTTGAGCTGTTGCAGTCGCGCCTTGAGCGCCTTGACGCAGTAATTCGCAAGAATCTCACGACCGATTCTGGTACGGAGAATCCAAAAGCACAGCGAGCCGTCCAGGCGCTCTCTCGTCTGCGTAACGAGATCGCCCTCTTGCACGGACTCTCTGAGGACCAGGTCGCCTGGGTGGAGTTTGGAGCCCGCCCCTCACTCGAGATCGCACCGGTTGACATCGCACCAATCCTGTCGCGGGAGGTCTTTGAAAAGATGACCGTCGTGATGACCAGTGCGACTGTTCCGCTCGATCTCGGGGTTCGACTGGGCGCCGAACCAGACCGCACCGATGAACTCGATGTTGGGAGTCCATTCGATTTTGAAAAACAGGCCCTGCTCTACTGCGCAGCGCACATGCCCGATCGACGCAGTGCCAACGTCGAGGAAGCGATGATCGAGGAGGTCGTTGCGCTGATGCAGGCTGCAGGTGGTCGCACGCTTGCACTCTTTACCTCGCGAGCGGTGATGGATCGAGTAGCGACCGCAGTACGGTCGCGCATCGAGCTACCGATACTTGTTCAAGGTGAGCGCTCAAAGGGCGCTCTCCTCAGCGCGCTCAGCTCCGAGGCTGCTCTGAGTCTCTTCGCAACCATGGGATTTTGGCAGGGCGTAGATGTCCCCGGCGCAGCGCTTTCGCTCGTTATCATCGACCGAATCCCCTTTGCTCGTCCCGATGACCCACTCATGCAGGCACGCCGAGACCGGGCCGGTGCCGCCGCGTTTCGCGTCGTTGATCTTCCGCGTGCGGCAAGTCTGCTCGCGCAGGGAGCTGGTCGGCTCATCCGTACGAAGGAGGACCGCGGTGTGGTTGCGATCCTTGATTCTCGCCTCGCGACTGCTGGTTACCGTTGGGAGCTGATCAGGGCGCTTCCCCCAATGCGACGGACCAAGGACCGTGAGCTCGCCGTGGAGTTTCTCCGCACGATCGATCAAGAGGCGATCGACCTCGAACGTGGTGCAGAACCGGCCGAGGGGGTCAGTAGCCCAACCGTTCGATGACGTCGAGTCGCTTCTGCCAATCTCGTTCGACCCGTACGATGAGGTCGAGGTAGGCACCCTCGGGGAGCTGTGCACGTGCGGCGACTCCTGCCGCTTTGATCACCGAGCCGCCCTTACCGACGACGATGGCCTTCTGGGACTCGCGCTCAACAAGGATCTCGCAGCGGATATAGGGCCACTCCCACTCCGTAACGCGACAGGCAATGGAGTGCGGCAACTCCTCTCGAGCATTGCGCAGCAGCTGTTCTCGCACGAGCTCGGCAACGAAGAATGCATCGGGAGCGTCGCGCACCGTTCCCGCAGGGTAGTAACGCGGACCCTCGGGCAGGTGTTCGGCGAGGAAGTTCACTAAGCCTTTGACCCCTTTGCCCGTCTTTGCGGAGATCGGGAAGTACTCCGCATCGTAGAGTCCGAGCTCCTCGGTCGCTCGGGTGAGCTGTTCGACGAGAGAGTTCTCTTTCGTGACATCGATCTTGTTCACGACCACGATCGAGTTCTTTGGAATCTGTGCGGCGATGAAACGATCTCCCGGACCGATCTTTGCACTTGCGTCAATGACCAAGACGCACAGGTCGACATCGCCGAAGGAGTCGGTAGCTGTGGTGTTGAGCCTCTTGCCAAGCGCCGTACGCGGTTTGTGAATACCTGGGGTGTCAACAAAGACGGCCTGGAATCCAACACCATTGAGGACGCCGCGGACCCGGGTACGCGTGGTGTTCGGCGTTGAAGAGGTGATTGAGACCTTTTCGCCGAGGATCTGATTGATCAAGGTCGACTTACCAACATTTGGACGACCAACGATGGAGACAAAGCCAGAGCGGAAGTGCTCATCGTCGCGATCGACGCCGAGCTCGCCCTCCTCGCCTTGAAAGAACCTCCCAATGAGGTTTTCGGACTCGCTCACGGTTTGTCGCTTGGCGTTGTCGCACTGCGATAGTGCGCGTTGAGGAGCTCCTGCTCGCGCGCCTCCATGGCCACTGCCTCTGCCTCGATCTCGTGGTCCATGCCAACAAGATGCAAGATTCCGTGCACGAGAAGGAGCGCGAGCTCCTCGTCGTAGCTGCCGGTATGTTCGGGTGCATTTTTAAATGCAACCTCGGGGCAGATCAAGATGTCGCCGAGCAGTAGCGGCGCCTCGTCGAGATGTTCATTCGAGCTCGGTCCCGTGCTGCCGTTGTCGGGCGCACGACCCGAGACGATCGGCTCATCTTCGATGGGAAATGAGAGCACATCGGTTGGACCGTCGTGGTTTAAGAACTGTTTGTTATGCGAGGCGATCGTCTCTTCATCGACAAAGATCACCGAAAGCTCTGCGTCACCTCGCAGCCCTTGAGCCTCCAGCACGGCCTTCGCAAGAACCGCCCAACGGTGGCCGTCAACGGGTTGTGCGTTCTGTTCATCGGCAACAAACACATCGATTGGCACCGTGTCTACGCCGTATTCCCATCTTGACGGTCATAGGCCGCGACGATGTCGCGAACGATCTTGTGTCGAACGACATCGGAGTTATCCAGTTTGACGAACGTAAGATCCTCGATTCCGGTGAGGATCTTTTCAAGTCCCAACAGTCCAGATCGACCACCGGCGATATCGATCTGTGTGACGTCACCGGTGATGACCGCTTTCGTGCCAAAGCCAATTCGAGTGAGGAACATCTTCATCTGTTCAGGGGTCGTGTTCTGCGCCTCGTCCAAGATCACGAAACTTGAGTTCAAGGTGCGTCCGCGCATAAAGGCGAGCGGAGCAATTTCGATGGTGCCCTTCTCGATGAGGCGGAGGGTGCCCTCGGGTTCAAGCATGTCGTTGAGCGCGTCGTACAGGGGGCGAAGGTACGGGTCCACCTTGGCCATCAGGTCACCGGGGAGGAACCCAAGTCGCTCGCCTGCTTCAACGGCGGGGCGGACCAAAATAATGCGACTGATCTGCTTGGCCTGCAGCGCCTGTACTGCCAGCGCAACGGCAAGGTAGGACTTGCCTGATCCCGCTGGTCCAATCCCAAAGGTCACCGTGTTCTTGGCGATGGCGTCAACATAGCGCCGCTGTCCCGCGGTCTGAGGCCGGACACCCCGTCCGTTGGCGCCCTTTACGACCTCGCGATTGGTGATCTGCGATGGTTGCAGGTGTGCTCGCACCATCTCAATGGTTCGATTGACGTGAGGTGTATCGATCGGCAGTCCGCGCTCGAGGTGCGCAACAAGCTCCTCAAAGACTCTGGCAACCTCGGGACCATCGGTGCCCTCAAGGGTGATCTCATTGCCGCGCACTCGGATCTTTGTTGAGCCATAGGCGCGCTCTACGACACGAAGGTATTCATCACGCTCTCCAAGCAGACCGACCATGAGATCGTTGCCCGGAATCTGGATTTTTAGCGGAGTATCAGTCACGGTGTCGTCCTCACGTTATCAGTCAACCCCCTTTGACCCTGTCAACAAAAGTCCACGAGATCGGCTCTCTGCGCTACTTCGGATCGGCCGTTGGATTGTTCATGGCACCAGAGAGATCAGGACCATGCGGTAGGTCGGTAATGGGCATTGGCCCACCTCGACGAGCTCGTCGCAATCTTTGTCTCCGGTAGATCGTGAGTAGTGAAAGAGCGAAGAGCGTCGCGATGCCAATGGTGATCAACGTCAGTTCCGCCGAGGTGTTGCGGTAGGTAAGGGTTACGGAATGACGACCTTTGGAGACAAGAACGCCCACATAGGCCGGTGCGACCATCTGCGTCGCAACCGGCCTGCCATCGATCGTTGCCTGCCAACCGGGATCGAAGGAGGCTTTGAGTACCAGCACGCTTTGTCGCTTGGCCACGACCGTCGCGCTCACTGAGCCATCGCTCAGTGCGACGTGGGAACTTGCCACACTGCCAGGACTGCTCTCCGTCTTCGGTTCCGGGTTCACCGTCGGTTGTGTTGCGGTCTTGCCGGCAAAGGTCACCGTGAGATAGTGGCCAGCTGCGGCGTCGCCTGAGCGGACGAACGCCGCGGTTTTCGCACCGATATTCGTTCGGTCCGCAACGATTGATCCATTGGTGTCAGCGAGTTGGAGATAGCTGGCCGAACGTAACTCCCAAAGGACGTAGGGTCCGCGAACCATTACCCGCTGCGCCTGAACGCTCGGTTGCTTTCCAAGGGGGTAGATCAGCTATCGCACGCCAAAGAGTGCAAACTCACTCGGGACATTGTCGTTGAAGTAGAACTCGGGGTCGGTCATGAGCGAGGCGGTGCGGAGGGTGTAGCCGACCTCGTCGATGTCGAAATCGGTGAGGTATTTAAAGACCGGTACCTCGCCGACGGTGAGCGCAGAACCCCAGCCCCCGATCTGGCTACTTGGTGATGGCAATCCCGCATAGACACGTCCACCCTCTCTCGAGACAAGCGAGATGATCGGCGCAATCGCTGCGCCATCGGTGCGGTCCCCAACCTGTTGAAAGGCGATATTCGCATTCTCTTGGTGAT
>CAIVND010000006.1 GCA_903907185.1 uncultured Acidimicrobiaceae bacterium | reverse complement strand
TGGCAACGCGATCTTTCATGAGAGTGCTCGGAACTTCAACCCACTTTGTGCCATGGCCGGTGCAATCACCATCGTTGAGGCCGAAACCATAGTCCCAGCTGGAACACTCGACGCAGATCGCGTCCATCTTCCTGGAGTCTTTGTCAACCGTGTCGTAGCGGTGCCGGCCGGAACGGAAAAGCCGATCGAGAAACTCACACTGACCTCCTCTTCAACCGAGGCGCTCTAATGCCTCTTTCCCGAAATCAGATCGCAGCTCGCGCGGCACAGGAACTTCAAGACGGTCAGTACGTCAATCTCGGAATTGGACTGCCGACGTTGATCCCAAACTTCGTGGACCCATCGATCACCGTGATGCTGCAAAGTGAGAACGGGATCTTAGGTGTCGGTCCATATCCAAAGGCGGGCGAGGAGGATGCTGATCTCATAAACGCGGGAAAAGAGACGGTCACCCTGATCGATGGAGCAGCCTTCTTCGACTCCTCACTCTCATTTGGAATGATCCGCGGCGGTCACATCGACTGCGCCGTCCTTGGCGCGATGGAGGTCAGCGTTACCGGAGATCTCGCGAACTGGGTGGTGCCCGGCAAGATGATCAAGGGCATGGGAGGCGCGATGGACCTTGTCCACGGAGCCAAAAAAGTGATCATCACCATGGAACATGTCACCCGCAGTGGAGACTACAAGATCGTCAACTCGTGCAGGCTGCCACTAACGGGTCGCGGCGTGGTCAACATGATTATCACGGAGCTTGCGGTAATGACCATCACGCCAGCCGGCATCGTGCTCAACGAGCTTGCACCCGACGTCAGCGTGGAGGATGTCCAGCGAGTTACTGAACCGGTTCTGCTCATCCCCTCTCAACCGGGAACGATCGAACTCTGAATTCGTTTCCTTAGAGAAGTGCCTCGGCACTAGTACAGACGGCGTCAGCGAGGCGCTGATGCACTACGACGTTCTCTGAACGATCGGTTCTGGCGATGATCACACTGATGCCCGGTTCGTCAGCACATAGCGCAAGGCCATCGCGGAGCTCGCTCAGTGAATGGACCTCCAGCGAGTGGCATCCAAGTCCACGCGAGATCTCCAAGAGATCGATCCTCTGAGGAGTGCCAAATCCTCGCTCAAATGTCGGTTCATCGATGAGATCCGGATAACTCAGGAAGGAAAAGATGCCTCCCCCGCCGTTGTCGATGACGACAAAGGTCGCCTGGGGTACCTCTTCCTTGCTGCCCCAAACAAATCCAGAGAGATCGTGCAGTAAGGCAAGATCGCCAATGAGCCCGACCGTCCGTCCCTCTCCGCTCGTTGCGGCACCGAGCACACTCGAGACCACACCATCGATCCCGTTTGCGCCACGATTTGCCAACACTCGAGGAGGGGATGCATCGGTGGCTGCAAACCATTCGACATCGCGTATCGGCATCGAGGAGGAGCAGAACAGGGTGTCGTTGCTGCCAAGCTCAGCAAAGACGCATCGCGCAATTCCCGGCTCAGTGAGCACCAATCCATCGAGATCGCCAGCGATTGCTTGGCCTGCCGCTCGATCAATGGCGCGCCATATCTGTCTCCAAGAGGTATCCGCCTGCGGTGACGCGATAGCGGATGCCAGATCGTTACCAAACGAATCCGGATCAACAGCGAAGAAGTGCGATCCGTAACGTTCGGCATCATCGAACGAGCCATAGGGATCGAGGAAGAGGTGAGGAACACCTGCACGAGCAAGGCGTTCATTCCACTTCATCAACGTCTTCGATGAGTGCGGCGTTCCAACATGCACGACGCAGTCCGGCACCAGTCGATCTACCACACGATCGGATCGGAGAAATTGGTCACTGTGCGCAATCGTTCCAAAACGCTCTTCGCGTCGGATCGCTCGAGTATCGCCAAGTATCGGCCAACCGAGCGCTTCACTGAGGGCAAGGACACCGTCCACCGCTCGAAGGGGATTTCCACCGAGGACAATGACACCCCGCTCACAGCCGGTGATCACCTCCAAGAACCGCTTCTTCGCCGACGAGAACACGCCAACTTCGCGCACCACTTCGTGCCACACCCGCCCATCTGATCGCCCCGGTGGAAGCTCCCCAACAGGGCCAACCATTGGCTCCCGGAAGGCAATATTTGCATGCACGGGTCCAGGGCCACGAGGGCTGCTCATTGACTCCGCGGCGAGGCGTGCACCGAACGATCGCCAGTGTCCGCGTCCCTCTACCTCAGCGACGGGAAGATCGAGAAAGTAACGCAGTGAGCCAGCAAATAATTGCGCCTGATCGATCGTCTGGGGAGCACCGACATGGTGGAGTTCAACTGGACGGTCAGCGGTCGCCACGATCAAAGGAACTCGAGCGAGATCAGCCTCCACGACCGCTGCGTGTAACTCCGCGGTTGCGGTACCACTGGTGGTCACAATGACGACGGGTGATGAACTTGCGAGCGCAATACCGATCGCAAAGAAGGCACCCGACCGTTCGTCCAGTCGCATGTGCACGTGGATGCGGCTCTCCTGAAGAAGGGCGAGCGCAAGCGCACTTGAGCGAGAGCCTGGCGAAACAACAGCGTCGCGAATACCAGCACGCGCCCACTCATCGACAAGGGTCGTCGCGAACTCAGACTGAAGTGAGGTTGCAGGTAGCGTCATAGGTAATGCAATCTACTGATCGAAGTCCACTGGTTGCTCACCAACTTGCCACAAAGACCGTTGGAGATCCCAATGCACCCCATCTCGTCTTGGTCCACGGGTTTACCCAGACCGGCCACTCCTGGCATGAGATCATCGACCAACTCAGCGATAAATTCCAGATCACGACCGTTGATCTACCCGGCCACGGTGAGTCGGCAACGATCCGGGCACAAGATCTCGATGAGACCGCTCAGTTTCTTGGCGAGACGACGGGACGCTCCCACTATCTTGGCTACTCCCTCGGCGGAAGAGTAGTGCTCACTCTCGCGACCAAAAACCCTCAACTTTTCGACTCGCTCATCCTTGTTAGCGCCTCACCGGGCATCGCGGATGATGAGTTGAGAGTTGAACGACAAAGAGCAGATCATCAACTTGCCGATCGTCTCGATCCACAAGATGGATCCGCTCCGTCGCTCACGCTCTCGGAGTTCTTCGATGAGTGGTTCCGTGGACCGCTCTTTGCTCACATCCCAAGCGCACAACTCGACCGTCCATCAAGGCTGACCAATACCCCAGTGGGCCTCGCTCACTCCCTACGGTCTGCCGGTGTAGGAACCATGGTTCCGCTCCAGGACCAGATCGCAAACTTGGCGATGCCGGTCTACTGCATCGCTGGCGGACTCGATCTTCGATACTCAACCATCGCTCAACAGATGTGCCAGGCCATCGGAGAGAACGCTCAGTTCTCACTGGTCGAGGGAGTTGGTCATGCGGTTCCCTTTGAGGCACCCGATCAGTTCTCAACGTTGGTGAGCAACTTTCTTCTGGAGCAAGACTCCTAGAGTGCGATTCCGATCGCAAGCAACAGACCAAAACTCATCATCAGAGCCCCCGTCGACGCAAGAGCAGGAATGAGCGCTGAACCCACCGTTCCAACCCGCACCAGATGCACGGGGCGACGAGCAACAACTAGTGCGACAAATCCAACAAGAGCAACCGGCCTGATGACGGCGATGGGGATGAGTAACGAAAACGACACCGCAACCAATCCGATATAGAGACTTCGAGTGTGCGGGTCACCCATCTTGACTGCGAGGGTGCGCTTGTGAGATTCCGCATCCGTTGGGATATCTCGAAGATTGTTTATGACCAACAACGCGACAGTGAGAAGACCTACGGGTACCGCGGCAAGGTAGGCAAGGCGGGGAATCGATCCAGAGGTGACGTAGGTCGACCCAACGACCGATACCAGACCAAAAAAGACAAAGACAAAGATCTCGCCATAGCCGGCGTAACCGTAGGGGTGCTTGCCTCCGGTGTAAAACCATCCGGCTGCGATCGCACCGGCACCGGCAAGAAGGAGATAAGGAGACGTGAGAAGCGCCGCGACAAGGCCAAGTACGGCAGCGAGAAAGAATGAGATAAGCGCCGCAATAAGTACCGATCTCGGCGTTGCCAGTCCACCACCGACAAGACGTGCCGGTCCAGATCGTCGCTGATCGGTACCACGGACACCATCGGAGTAATCATTTGCGAGATTTGTTCCGATCTGGATCAGCAATGAAACCACGAACGTAAGGAGCACACGAAACCAGTACACGTTGCCGTAAGCATGCGCGATTGCTACGCCAACCACCACGGGAACGATCGCGGCGGGAAGGGTACGTGGTCGGGTCGCAGCAATCCACTGTGCAGGAGTGGCCACGTCGAACTATGGACGTTTCGGGAACGGTGAAAAATCGGGAGGACGCTTTTCGACATAGGCGTTGCGACCCTCCTGTCCCTCTTCGCTCATGTAAAACAGCATCGTTGCGTCCCCGGCAAGCTGTTGAACACCTGCAAGTCCGTCCTCTGCAGCATTAAATCCGGCCTTCAGCAGTCGGAGCGCCATTGGCGAAAGCTGAAGCATCTCTCGACACCACCGCACCGTCTCAATCTCGAGCTGATCGAGTGGAACGACGGTGTTTACAAGACCCCAATCAAGCGCCTGTGCAGCGTCATATTGACGGCAGAGGAACCAGATCTCCTTTGCACGTTTGTCACCGATCGTCTTCGCAAGAAGTCCTGCTCCAAAGCCGGCGTCAAAACTTCCCACCCGTGGACCGGTCTGGCCAAATCGTGCATTATCTGCCGCAATCGTGAGATCACAGACAAGATGAAGAACGTGTCCACCGCCGATGGCGTACCCAGCCACCATTGCAACAACGGGCTTTGGAAGGCGGCGAATCTGCATCTGCAGGTCGAGAACATTCAGTCGACCGATACCGCGTCGTGCGACGTCATCATCGCCGATGTAGCCATCCTCGCCTCGTATCCGTTGATCGCCGCCCGAGCAAAAGGCGAGGGGACCCTCGCCGGTCAAGATGATCACCCCTACCGATGGATCATCGCGTGCGAGATCGAAGGCATCGATAAGTTCAACGATCGTCTGTGGGCGAAAGGCATTACGCACCTCGGGCCGACAGATCATGATCTTGGCGATCCCCTCGGCAACCTCATATCGGATGTCGCGATATTCGCCAATTCGTTGGTAGTTCGGGAGGTCAGGTAGGTTCGACATTTCGGCCTGTAGGCTACCCGTCGTGCGCCCCCTCGTCGCCCTCGACCTGCCTGGGGGCCCTGCGTTTCTCCGATCACTCGCCCACTGTCTCGAAGATGGCGAGGCATTCGCACCCATCGATCAACGCCTCAGCGGACCGGCGAGACAACGTGTCCTTTCCGTCCTTCGACCAACAGACATCATCGATGAGCTGGGTGAACGTCATCATCTCCAAGGGGGTGAGCCGGTTGAGGATGGTGACCTCGTTGTCGTCACAACCTCAGGGACAACGGGTGAACCCAAGGGAGTCATCCTCACCGAAGCTGCCGTGCTCGCCTCGGCCAAGGCAACCAGCGCACGACTCAATGTCGAACCAACGACTGACCATTGGCTTTGCTCGTTGCCGCTCAATCACGTGGGTGGATTATCGGTTGTGCTCCGCGCGTTGCTCACCGAGACAGCGATAACCCTTCTCAGCGGATTTGACGCCCAACTGATTGGTGAGGCCCTCGACCAGGGAGCCTCATTGACCTCGCTCGTGCCGACCACGCTTGCGCGCCTTGGTAGATCCCAATCTGATCGCTTCCGAAAGGTCCTCCTCGGTGGCTCTGCCATGCCTCCAAATCTTCCGACGAATGTCGTGACCACCTACGGAATGACCGAGAGCGGCAGTGGTGTGATCTATGACCGTCAACCGCTTGACGGAGTGGAGATCAAGATCCGCTATGACGGTGAGATCACACTTCGATGTCCAATGTTGCTCCGTGCCTATCGGAACGGAGTCGATCCAAAAGATGGTGAAGGATTTTTTCACACTGGAGATATCGGATCGCTCAACGAACAGGGAGAGCTCACTGTCTTCGGGCGCTCAGATGAGCTCATCATCTCTGGGGGCGAAAATATCTGGCCAATGGCGATCGAACAGCTGCTCGATGACACGCCAGGAATCAATCAGATTGGAGTAACCGGTATTGACGATCCCGAGTGGGGTCAAAGTGTTGTGGCCATCGTTGTGAAAGATCCATCCATCGAGATCAATCTCGCAAGACTCAACGAGCAATGCCGGTCGGCGATCGGTCCTTGGGCGGTGATCCGTAAGATCATCACCGTCGAGAATCTTCCGCGTACCTCGATCGGGAAACTCGACCGAAAGAGACTCGCCGAACTCGGTCGATCCCGCTAATTGCGGCGATAGTGCGTGATCAGGGTGAAGAGTCTGACTAACCCTTGATAGGGATCGAACGCCTACGCTCGATCCATGAGGACCCTCTCTGACGCCATCTTGGCCTCGATAGAACAGTCGTGGCGCCCCTTTGTCTTGGTGTCAGGTCTTCTCCTCATCGGTCGAGTGGCCGCTAGTGACGGTATCTTTTCCTCGATCGGCTCACGTCTTGCTCGACTGCGCGGAAACTGCCTTTGTATGTTCGCCTCGCTGATGTTCTTAGAGGCGACCGTGACCGCAATCTTGAACCTCGATACTGCAGTGGTCTTTCTTACGCCCGTATTGATCCAGGCAGCGCGCCAGAGGGGAGTTCGAGAAGATGCCTTTGTCTACGGTTCAATTTTTATTGCCAACGCTGGATCGCTCGTACTTCCTGGCTCGAACCTCACAAACCTTCTCCTCATCGAGACAGATCATCTTCGGACAGAGGCCTTTGCGACTGCGATGTTTCTTCCCTGGTGCGCCGCAGTCTTCGTGACTATCGCAGTAGTCGCAACTTGGCGAATAAAGGATCTGCGACAGATCGGCATGCGACCAACTGCCACCACTTCAATGACGTGGAGACTCGGGGCGCTGGGCATCGCAGGTGCGATCGCGTTCACCCTCCTGCTTCAGTCACCGGCGATTGCGATCTTTGCCACCGGCGGTGTACTCATGCTCATTGAGGTTGGATTTACCAAACGGATCGATCTGCCCACTGCCATTCGATCGATCAACAGCCCGTTGCTTGTTCTGCTCTTTCTCGTTGCCGTTGGATTCGGAACCTTGGCTCGCCTGTGGAGTGGCCCGTCAGATCTCATGACCTCCGTTGGGTCATGGGCGTCAGCGGGAGTTGGCGCTGGATCTGCAAGTGTCATCAACAACCTGCCGGCGACGGTGCTGCTAACGGCACACCCAGTAAACCATCCGCTCGCACTACTCATCGGACTCGATCTCGGACCGAATCTCGTTGTCATCGGAGCGCTCTCCTCGCTGCTCTGGCTCGGAATCGCTCGAGCAGAGGGAGCACATCCCTCCAAGCTTGAGTTCACCAAGATCGGGATGATCTTGGTTCCACTCTCGATCTGCGCTGCACTCGTCGCCCTTCAGCAGTTCTCTCCCGGACATTTTTGAGGGGATCGACGGCTGGTCGATAGCCTAAGTAGGTGACATCCAACCGCCTTGCACGTGAGACCAGCCCGTACCTCCTGCAGCACGCAACGAACCCGGTGAACTGGTTTGCATGGGGCGACGAGGCCTTCGCTGAGGCCAAACTGACGGATCGGCCAGTGTTCATCTCGATTGGGTACTCCGCCTGTCACTGGTGCCACGTGATGGCGCACGAATCTTTCGAAGATGTCAGCACCGCTGCTTTACTCAATGAGAGCTTCATCGCGATCAAGGTCGATCGAGAGGAACGGCCAGATGTCGACGCCATCTACATGGAGGCGGTTCATGCCCTCGGGGAACGGGGTGGCTGGCCACTTACGGCCTTCACCACCCCCGATGGTCGACCCTTCTTCGGCGGCACCTACTTTCCAAAGACGAGAAGCGGCCAGCTCCCCGCGTTCACCGATGTGCTCAAGGCGATCAGCACCGCTTGGACCGAGCGGCGCGACTCGATCGATGAACAGGCCAACGAACTCACCGAGGCGATCGCTGTTCGCCTCGCTCCCCCAACGCCTGGCGACGATGACCGGCCGGGAGCAGACCTCTTAATCTCTCGGTCCGTGAGCAGATTTGCCGAGATGTTCGATGCAGAGTTCGGCGGAGTGAGTGGCGCGCCAAAATTCCCCCAGGGACCAATGCTTGAGCTTCTGCTCCACGCGCACTATCTCGGCGACACACGCGCCCTACCCATGGTGACCAAGAGTCTCGAAGCGATGGCAGCTGGGGGCATCTACGACCATCTCGGAGGCGGTTTTTCGCGCTATAGCGTCGACCGATACTGGCTCGTTCCGCACTTCGAAAAGATGCTCTATGACCAAGCGACGCTCGCCCGTCTCTACCTCCACGCCTGGCAGATCACGCAAGACCCCCGTTGGCTCCAAGTCACCACCGAGATCATCGAATACGTGTTACGTGACCTTCGAGAGAGCAATGGCGGGCTCTTCTCTGCAGAGGATGCCGACTCAGAGGGCGAGGAGGGGCTCTTTTACACCTGGACAAAAGAGGAGGTCGCTGCCGCACTCGGAGGAGGCGACACTCAGATCGCCTTTGACTGGTATGGAGATCTCGAGCGACCAAACTTCGAACACGGACGATCGATTCTCTTCCGTCCGATCGGCGAAGACCTTGTCCGCCCATCTGAGGTGGAGCGCGTTCGCGAAAGACTTTTTACTACCCGGGCCACTCGAGTGCGGCCGGGACTTGACGACAAGGTGATCACCGAGTGGAACGCAATGTTCGCGTCGATGCTCTGCGAGGCAGCTGGCGCCACCGGCAACAGCAAGTGGCGAACTTGTGCCATCGAGATCGCACAGTTCATTGAACGCGAACTCTTTCGCACCGACGGACGGCTTCTTCGATCGTACAAAGCAGGTCGTGCGCAGCATCTCGCGATGGCAACCGACTACGCCTGGGTCGTCGATCTGTTTACTCGATTGAACGAACTGACGGGGGTTGCTCGCTATCTCGAAACCGCCACGAAGTTCGCACAGGAGATGATCGATCTGTTCGGGACAAACGACGGCGCGTGGTACCTGAACGGCTCCGACGACGAGGGACTGGTAGTGCGGCCGATCGATAGCTACGACGGTGTAACCCCCGCGGCTGGCTCCATCGCCACCTCTGCACTCGCGAGACTTGGCGCAATCACGGGTAACGAGCAGTTCATCGATCGAGCAAAAAGTGGGATCGATGCCACGACGGTCGGTCTCATCGCCTCGCCGATCGCGTTCGCTCATCTCGTCGGTGCCGCTGCGTCGGTTGATCATGGCGCAATGGAGATTGTCCTCGGCCCTGGCCTTGAGGGTCTAGCGGGGCCGGTCTTGAGGCGCTTTTTGCCCGAATCGGTTCTTGCATGGGGAGAGCGGACCACCAGTCCGCTGTGGGAGGGGAGGGATGACGCGCGGGCGTTCGTCTGCCGCGGCGGGATCTGCCTGCAGCCCGCGACAGATGTTCATGAGCTCGATCAAGAGATCGATCGAGCGATCTCACTTCGATGAGTCGGAGACGTCGCCAGAGATGGCAACCCTCCGTCAAGGTTCCAAGACACTTTTCACCTGGAGTTCGGATCGATACCCGCTACGGCTCCAAGCTCAACGTCGCGGTACTTGCTGGCCAGGAGGATGAACTGTTCGGTGTCGATCTCGCCTCGGGAGCGTACGTGCGCATCGATCTGCGGGACAACGATCTACCGGCAGAGGAAGTTGCTGGGGTCGATCAGGCGCGAAATGAACGCATACAACGGACTCCTTCGCCTCATCTAGTGACAATCCGTATTGGGAACAGGGAGTCGACCGATCCGGGTCGACCGGAGGCGATCTGGCCGGAGGGGCCACCGCGACCCGGTGGTCCGCTCTCCGCACGCCAGATCCGTCGCCTGCTCAAATCCGTCAAGGCGGAGGAACAGCCGCGGGGCCTCATACTGAGTAGTCGAGCGCCTTCGGTTGCCTATATCGATCTTCTACCAGGTACCCCTTCGATGATGGTGATCTCGCTTCATCCAAAAAAGACGATGCTGATGGCCGATGGCCACGGCGAGGTACGGCTCACCTTTGTGTGGTCGGGCATCACGCAGAGCCTCACGGTTCGTGATCCCCGTGCAGGAGCTGCAGCGAGGGCTCATAGCAACCGGGAACTAGAGGGAGAGGCCCTGACTCGGGCACTTGGATTCCCCGCCCGGTACGCGCTAATCACCTACGGCCGCGTGGCCGATGGCTATGTCCGAAAGGTTGTAACCAGCATCCTCGCTGGCTGAATTCAAGCCTGACTTGCCACGGTCCCCGAGGGGCCGAGGGGGGCTACTTCGGGAGCTTGGAGCCTGCGAGGTCCTCAGCCATCGCCCAACCAAAGGCAACCAGCGCGTCGTGGCGCTTTGCGGTCACTCCTTTGAACAGACCTGCGATCTCGCCTGGCTGGGTAACGGCCTTGCGTGGCGCGAAGTCAAGGTAGGGAATGGGCTCGCCATCGCCCTTCAGGACAAAGGTGCGGTCATCAAGACGACCATCAGCCAAAAACTCCTTAGCAAGACGGCGACCCCATGCCCGCTCCTCGCCCGAAGCCTTCTTCTCCAAGAAGGGAACGACCTCGGAGAGTCCCTTAAAAGCCCGGTAGGCATCTGGATTCTTGAGACGGGTACCGACGAGCACATCCTCATCTGGGAAGGCAAGAACTGCCCGGTGGTAGAGCTCCCGCATCACTGCTTTGAGCGCCTGCTCAGCAGCTGCAGTCTGTACGAAAGCTGCTGGACCGATCAACATACTTGGCACGCCACCCACACGGCGCAACGAACTCCAGGCAAATCCACGGAGCTTGTCGCCGTCATAGGCACGGGTACAGAGCACCCAAAGGCGAGAGGAATCCTTAATCTTTATCTCTCGCTGCTTGGACAGGAAACCAATGTCGAAGCCGTTTCCCTGCTCAGTGCACAGATCGGCCATCTTCTCGATGTCCGAATCCGACAGATTCGCGCAATCAATCGTTGTGGCGTCCATAACGATGAAATTCCCTTCTTTAGCTGTAGCTCTCACCCACCCCATAAAGCGGTGCTTGAGCGCAATGGACCAGATGACTGCCGCAACCTTGAACGAGGAGATGCGGAAATCAGGACCAGTCTTCGCTGCGTATGGGCCATTCTAGGTGAGATTTCTCTCCCCCAAAAAAGCCCCGCTGAGCAGGGAGGAAATATTTTTACAGCTAGGCGCTTACCGATTGGGCGCCAAAGAGCTCTTTGCACGCTCCCACAAAGCCACCTCGGGAGTCCACGTTGAACTCTGCGGGTAGTCGGATGACCTTTTCACCCAGGCGCAGATGAACAGGACACTCACCTGGATGGTCAGAGACCAACTCTTTGAGCTGGCCAACGAGCGACTCGGTCAAGGTGGAGACCGGAACGGAGACCTCGATCGGGAGTGTCTGGCCGTCCTCGGCGAGCTCCGGGCGAGTGATCTCCATCGCGATGAGCTTCACCTGGTCCTCTCGAGCATCGAGCCGACCGCGAACGGTAATAATCGCATCGTCGTCGAGTCGCATTCCATAGTCCGCCATGGTCTTTGGAAAGACAAAGACCTCGATCGCGGCTTCAAGGTCTTCAAGAATAAAGGTCGCCATAAACTCACCCCGTTTGGTGTAACGACGGGAGAGGTTCGTAATCACTCCCCCAACTCGCTTGGCCGCGGTGAACTCTCCGGCGCCCCCCTGGGAGAGTGCACCCTCTTCAAGAAGGCCTCGAATCGTGGTATCCGTGTACCGACGGAGCGCCGATTCCCGACCCATCAGCGGATGGTCACTGATATAAAGACCGAGCATCTCCTTCTCAAACGCGAGTCGCTCAGACTTATCGAACTCCATCTGAGGGACCTCCCGCCTTGCTTCAGAGAAGTTCCCCTCTCCGACCGCGCCCTCATCTTCTAAGAGCGAGAAGAGCGTTGAGATCCCTTGGTCGTAGTCCCTACGAAGGGTCAACACGTGGTCGATCACCTCTTCAGCCACAAGACAAAGTCCCTTGCGCTGGTGACCGAGCTCATCGAAGGCGCCGGCTTTGATCATCGACTCGATCGAACGCTTATTCAAAACCATGGGATCTACCCGACAGCAAAAATCATGAAAGTCGGTAAATGGTCCATTCGACTCACGCTCTTTAACAATCAACCCAACAAGTCCCTCTCCAACGTTGCGAACCGCCGAGAGACCAAAGACAATGGCCGTTGAGGGAGTGCCATCTTCTGTCAGTCGTGGAGCGAAGTTGATCATTGAAGCGTTGACGTCGGGCACCAATACCTCGATCCCCAGGCTGCGGCACTCGGACAGATAGATCGCCATCTTGTCCTTGTCATCTTTCACCGATGACATCAACGCGGCGAGGTACTCGGTCGGATAGTTCGCCTTCAACCAAGCCGTCTGGTAGGCAACCAGTCCGTAGCCATAGGAGTGTGATTTATTGAACGCGTAGTCCGCAAACGGCTCAATGATGTCGAACAGCTCTTTGCCCAGTTTGTCTCCATAGCCCTCAGTGACACAACCGGAGATAAACCGCTCTCGCTCTTTGGCGATCAGCTCGGGAAGCTTCTTCCCACATGCCTTTCGAAGTTCGTCGGCCTCGGACATGGTGTAGCCGGCGAACTTCTGTGCGACGCGCATGACGGACTCCTGATAGATCATCAGTCCATAGGTGTCCTTCAAGATCGGCTCGAGATCTGCGTGCGTATAGGTGACTGGTTTGCGACCGTTCTTGCGATCTGCATAATCGCGGTGCATGTTTGATGCCATGGGGCCAGGTCGGTAGAGCGCGACGAGTGCGGCGACATCGTCAAAGGTCGTTGGCGCAAGCGAGCGCATGAGGGCACGCATCGGCCCACCCTCAAGTTGGAAGACGCCAATCGAATCACCTCGGCGCAACATTTCGAAGGTCTTCTCATCATCGAGCGGCACGTTGTCGATGTCGGGCCGGACACCACGGGTCGCCTCAATGATGTCGAGCGCTGTCTCGATGACCGAGAGGTTCCGCAGACCAAGAAAGTCCATCTTGAGAAGGCCAAGCTCCTCAACTCCATGCATCTCGTATTGCGTGACAATCGGAGCTGTGCTGATGTCCCCATCGGGACCGGGCTTGCGCTGAATCGGTAGATACTCGGTCAACGGCTCGTGGGTAATGACGACCGCAGCGGCATGAATTCCGTCTTGGCGACGGAGCCCCTCAAGGCCTCGAGCAACATCAATGGCGCGTTTGGCATCGGGGTCCGTGCTGTACATCTCACGAAGCGACTGTGCTGCGGCGTAGCCATCGGGGTTCTTGGGATTCTTCTCAAAACAGTCATGGAGATCGGTATCACGGCCCATCACCAACGGCGGCATCGCCTTCGCCACGCGATCTCCAACGGCATAGGGAAGCCCAAGGACACGCGCTGCATCGCGCACGGCTGCTCGAGCCTTTATCGTCGAAAAGGTCACAATCTGTGCAACGTGATCCCAGCCATAACGCTCTGAGGCATAGCGGATCATCTCTGAGCGATAGCGCTCATCAAAGTCCATGTCGATATCTGGCATCTGTTTGCGCCCGGGGTTCAAGAAGCGTTCGAAGATGAGGTCATAGCGCAGAGGATCGATATCAACGATCCCCAGGCAGTAAGCAACACAACAGCCTGCGGCGCTTCCGCGGCCAGGTCCCACACGGATATTGGATTTGCGAGCGTGGTCGATCAGATCCCAGACGACGAGGAAGTATGCCGGAAAGCCCATGCTCTCAATGACGCCCAGCTCGTAATCGAGGCGATCCGTTACCGAGGTGGAAAGCTGTGAGCCGTAGCGACGGGTGGCACCCTCATAGCTGAGATGACGGAGATAGCGCGCAGCTGACTCCTCGTAGTTCGAACTTGCAAATTCCTCGGGGACGGGAAACTGCGGAAGGGTTGGATTGCCAAGTTCGATCTCTACGTTGGCTCGCTCTGCAATCCACAGCGTGTTGTCACAGGCCTCGGGAAGTTCAGAGAAAAGGTCACGCATCTCCTGCGAGGTCTTGAGGTAGTGCTCTTCACCTTCGAACTTAAAACGCTTCGGATCGTCGATCATCGCACCCGTCTGCACACACAGAAGTGCGTCATGGGCAATTGCATCGCTGCGCTCGCAGTAGTGACTGTCATTGGTCGCAACGATCGGGGCACCGATGCGACGCGCAATCTCAACGAGCTTTGGATTTGTTCTGCGCTGTTCGACAAGACCATGGTCCTGCATCTCGATGAACAGGCTGTCCTTTCCG
The DNA here is from genome assembly GCA_903907185.1 of uncultured Acidimicrobiaceae bacterium. Classification (GTDB taxonomy): domain Bacteria; phylum Actinomycetota; class Acidimicrobiia; order Acidimicrobiales; family Bog-793; genus CAIVND01. The sequence continues at coordinate 12,707 of CAIVND010000006.1, read as the reverse complement.
AAGACATCTTGGAGCCGAGCGGCAAGCGCCGTCGCCTCATCGAACTTATCGTCGAGAAGTGCCTGCAGGACAACGCCGCCTAGACACCCTGTCGTAGCGATCAGGCCCTCGTGGTACCGATCAAGCAGCTCCCAGTCCACTCGAGGCTTGTAGTAATAGCCCTCTAGGTAGGCGTCAGAGGAGAGCTTCATCAGGTTCGCGTAGCCAACCTCATTCTCCGCGAGAACGGTGAGGTGATAGTAGAGCTTCTCGCCTCGCGCTGCCTCTCCGCCGGTGTCGTCGACGCGCCCTCGGCGTACTGGACGATCAAAGCGAGAGTTTGCTGCCATGTAGGCCTCAGTACCGATGATCGGAGTGATCCCCTGATCCTTGCACTGCCGATAAAAATCAAGAACTCCATACATGTTGCCGTGGTCAGTGATCGCTAACGCTGGCTGTCCATCACGTACTGCAGTCGCTACGACATCACTGACGCGAGCGGCTCCATCGAGCATGGAATATTCGGTGTGTTGATGCAGATGAGCAAATGATCTGCTCGAACCGGATGCAGTCATCCGAGTGCCTCCACTGCGTTCTCCTACCGCCGTCATCTGACAGGCTCTACATAGTTACAAAGGTGTGATTAGTTGAGATCAACTTACCCCACGGCAAGCCATTTTCGGTAGAAAAAACTTGGCGAATCCCGAGAGAATCGCCCGAACAGCGGTCGGTCTAGAGGTAGGTGCCTCCGCCACGGGGACGCTGCTCGCCGCCACCCTCGCCGGTTGGCAGTGAACGGCGTCGCATCTCCTCTAACTGGTTTTGTGCACTCACCTGCTGAGCAAAGAGCGTTGCCTGAATGCCATGGAAGAGACCCTCAAGCCAGCCCACGAGCTGAGCCTGGGCGATGCGGAGTTCAGCAGTTGAGGGTGTCGGAGAGTCAAAAGGGAGCGCCAGACGATCGAGCTCCTCCGCGAGCGCCGGCGAAAGCGTGTCAGCAAGTTCGTGGACGGAGAGCTCATAGATCTCCTTTAAACGGGTGCGGCTTGGTTCATCGAGCTCGGCCTGGCGCACCTCGTCGAGCAGCTGCTTAATCATTGACCCGATCCGCATCACCTTCGATGGGCGCTCCACTGATTCGGGAAACTTGTCCTCATTTCCCGCACCCTCACCACCAGAGCTAATGATGGTTACCGGTTCATTGATCGGGACTGATCCGTCTTCCAAGCTCACAGGGTCGCTCCTCTCCCGCTAGATACTTGAGTCAAGGTCAATGCTCGTGGAGTTGATGCAGAATCGCTGGCCGGTGGGCGCAGGTCCGTCATCAAAGACGTGACCAAGATGTCCACCGCAGTTGCGACAGGTCACTTCAATGCGAACCATGTTGTGGCTTCGGTCTTGAGTAAGTGCAACATTGTCCGGGTTGACCGGAGCAGTGAAGCTCGGCCATCCGCAGCCAGAATCAAACTGTGTCTCACTCGAAAAGAGTTCGGTGCCACAACCAGCGCAACGAAATGCCCCTTCGAAAATTGGGTGGGTGTACTCCCCTTCAAATGGACGGTCGGTGCCCTTCTCTCGAAGGATCCGATACTGCTCAGGCGTCAGGCGCTGACGCCACTCATCCTCGGAGATCATATTTGGGGTCTCTTGATTTGCCATGATCTCAAGGGTAGCGAGATCAGACGGACTATGACGCACCCGAGCCACGACCCGTCACACCAGTGGCCACGGGTACGCCCGGTGCCCCTCGCCAGGATGAGGAAATCGGCCATAGTGGAGGTAGAACTCGGCGCGTCGACTCAGGGCAGCGATCTCCTCCTCTTCCAAGAGATTCGCAATTGCGTCAGAGACACCGGTAGTGACCATCTCACAGGCACGACGGATCGAATCGGGTAGTAGTTCGCCGGCGAAGTCCCACATCACCGTGCGAAGTTTGTCATCGCGGTGAAAGCACAACCCGTTATCGATGCCCCAGATGCGGTCATCTATGTCGACGAGAAGGTGTCCACCCTTTCGATCCGCATTGTTGGCAAGAAGGTCAAACCCGGCGATCGATCGGAGCGACTCCTCGAAACCTCCCCGCTCAAACAGGGTGAAGTAGTGCTCTTCGAAGTTCGCCTCGATGTAGCGCTGAAACGAACCCACTCCCAAGGGGCCGTTGGTACGGACAATGGTCTCTGGGACCACCGCGAGCTCGGTGTATAGAGACAGTTCATAGGCTGCGGCCTCGCGTCGGTAGAGTCCGCCGGGAAAGTCTCGAAGTGGTCGCTCACCACTACCTGGCTTATAGATTGCCTGACCCTGCAGGTCGCCGAGCTCGAGCGCGACGAGGTAGGTGCCATTCGAACTCCACGGCATCCGACCAAGGATCTCAATCTCGCCTATCGCTAAGAGTTCCAGCCAAGCGAGATGATCGTGGTCAATGATGCTCACGTTCGAGGTGCGCTGTTCCCGTTCGTGCGCGGGCAGGCATGTCCACGAGGATCCAGTGGGAATCCACACAGTGGGCAAGGCGGTCGACCCGAGTCAACGAGTCGAGCTCCCGAGATGGCAAGTTCAACCGCCTGTTCGCGCGTAAGGGAGAACCGTGCCTCAGAACCCTCCCCTACGGTCTCGTCTCGGATCCGCTCTTGGGCCATAATCATGATCCGGTCATTCTCCGCGTCATAGGCCACACCGAGACCACCAATAACAAACGAGGTCTCAATAAAACTCTCAAGGGTTGGATCTCCGTCATCATCGACGTGACCTGGACGAGCAAGATCTTGGAGAAGTTCACCGAGGTGCGAGGCAAGCGCAGCGATCTGCTGCTTCTCAACCTTCAGCGTTACGACCACCTCCTGCTCACGAGCTTGGAGATAGAACTCGCGTTGACCAGGTTCACCGATAGTTCCAACGATGACGCGGGATGGATGTTCAAATTCAAAGATTTCGCTCATCGTTTCGATGTAGTCCTTGTTGCATTTTGAGGGGTTTTGGATTTGGAAGTTTGATCATCGGAGGTAACTGAAGAACGGGCAATTCCAAGATTCGCGAGCTCCCCCGTTGAGTTCACCGCCAAAACGGTTGGCGGGCCGGTCGAGTACGAGACGACGGTGATCGAGCAGGGGGAGATGACCGTTCGCTGCATGAGATCGAGGGGCACTCCGAGTGCATCGGTCACGGCGACCTTTATGACGTCCGCATGGCTTACCGCGACAATGACCTCACCACGGTGGCGCTCGCGCAACTTTTCGACGGTGCCCGCAATACGACCCTGCATCTCGACGAACGACTCTCCATTCGGGAAGCGAAAGCCTGAGGGATGACGAAGAACGGTCTGCCACTCCGGAAGCTTTGACAGCTTCGCCAGCGGCTCACCGGTCCAGTCGCCAAAGTCGCACTCATAGAGACCGCGATCAACGTGAACGGACCTACCGACCAGGCGAGAGATCTCAGCTGCGGTCTCGCGGGCCCGTTCAAGTGGTGAGGCGTAGATCGCCGCCACCGAGCCCAGCTGCGCGAGCCGTTGGCCAGCAAGTTGCGCTTCCGCGATCCCCTTCTCGGACAGATGGAGACCCTTTGCTCTTCCGGGCAGCACCTTTCCAGTCGTCGGAGTGGTTCCGTGGCGCACAAAGCAGATCACCGTTGGTTTTGGTCGATCAGGAACAGTCCGTGCCATTATTTGCGTCCGTCTCGCTTGAACACTCGTGCATCCATTAGGCGTTTACTGCCGCGAGAACCTTCTCCGCATGCCCATCAGCCTTCACGTGATACCACGCACGCTTGACCTTCTGATCGGGACCGATCAGGAATGTTGAACGGATGACGCCAATCATCTTTTTTCCGTAGAGGACCTTCTCGCCATAGGCGCCGTACTTCTCCATCACCAAATGATCTTTGTCGATCAACAGTTGGAACTTGAGACCGTACTTTTCACGGAATGAATTGTGCGAGTTTGCCGAGTCCGCGGAGACACCAAGAATGACCGCGTCAGCCTTGGCGAACTGCGTCAACAGATCATTAAATTGGCAGGCCTCTTTGGTGCAGCCTGGAGTGTCATCTTTTGGGTAGAAGTAGATGATGACGTTCTTGCCCTTGAAATCCTTGAGCGCAACCTTTTTGCCGTCTTGGTCTTCAAGTGTGAATGCAGGTGCCTTCTCTCCTGCCTCAAGCTTTCCCATCTCTCTCCCTCAACTTCTTGTCAATGCGAAGATCTCGCGCGTGCCGTTCGACTGCCCACGAGACTAGTTGCCTTGGTTTCTTCCGAACAACGGACTTTGCTGAGATGAACATGCTGGTAAGCCCCATTGGCGGTCAGACCTTACGGCCACGAGATGGCAGACTCTTCGTGTGACTAATCAATCGACCTTTGCCGAACTCGGCACCGACCCCGCGCTCGTCGACGCACTCGCCGCGCAGGGCATCCTCCATCCCTTTTCTATTCAAGCTCTCACCCTGTCTGATGCCCTCGCTGGTCGAGACATCTGTGGGAAGGCCAAGACTGGCTCCGGTAAGACACTGGCCTTTGGAATTCCACTGCTTATGCGGACACCTCGAGCAAAGGGACGGACACCCTCTTCGCTGGTACTCGTTCCAACGCGAGAACTTGCAACGCAGGTCGCAGAGGTCCTCGCACCGTTAGGTAAGACCGTTGATCGCCGCATTGGAGCGGTTTATGGCGGAGCAGATATTGATGCGCAGATCAAGCTGTTCAACTCAGGAATCGACATCGTGATCGCGACTCCCGGTCGCTTGATCGACCTTGTCGATAAGGGTGTGATCAACCTCGAACAGATCACCACGCTCGTTCTTGACGAAGCCGATCGCATGGCGGACATGGGGTTCATGCCACAGGTCGAATGGCTGTTGCGCCACATGCACGCTGAGCGCCAGACCCTGCTGTTTTCCGCGACGCTCGATTCGGCCGTCAACATGCTTGTCAGCCGGTACCTCAATGACCCTGTCTTCTTTGAGGTCGAATCCCCGCAGGTCACGGTTGACCAGATGGAACATCGCTTTTTGAAGGTTCACCAGATGGACAAGCCAAGCGTCGTTGGCGCAATTGTCAAAGGTGCGGAAAAGTCCGTGATCTTTGTCAAGACCAAACGAGGTGCCGACCGACTGACCGAAGAACTCAAGTCACAGGGAGTCAAGGTTGGAGCGATCCACGGGGACCTCCACCAAGGTGCTCGCGAGCGAGCACTCTCAGACTTCACTTCGGGAAAGATTCAGGGTCTTGTCGCAACAGATGTCGCAGCGCGCGGGCTCGACATTGAAGGTGTCGATGTCGTGATCCATTACACCCCAGCTGAGGATCATAAGTCCTACCTCCACCGCTCGGGAAGGACAGCACGTGCTGGCGGCGCCGGCGTTGTCTTTACCCTGATGCTCTGGAACGAGGAGCTCGAAGTCGAGAGGCTTCAACGAAGACTTGGCCTTAAGATTCCCATCGTTGAGGTGTTTTCGAACGACCCTCGTATCATCTCGACAAGTGCCTGGAATCAAGAGGCAAGCGCAAAGTCCTAACAATGTCTGAATCGCCTAATGCTCAGCTCTACCTCAGACAGCTGCTCGGCGGCCGAGATTTTGCACAGAGCAACCCCTTCGCAACCCAGATGGAAAACTACGTATATCTCATTGGAGATCGCGTTGCGCAAAAAGCAGTAGTCATTGACTGTGCCTACGCACCAGGTGAAATTGCTGACCTCGCCCTTGAGGATGGGATGGAGCTTGTCGGTGCAGTCATCACGCACTACCACGCTGATCACGCTGGAGGACAACTCGCCGATCAACAGATCTCCGGGATCGTCGATCTGCTTTCATTGCATGACATCCCCGTTCACGTCCAACAGAACGAGCTCTCCTGGCTGAAGGAACGGACTGGAATCGATGAAAGTGCGGTCACCACCCATCTCGATGGGGAGACGCTCCTCGTCGGAGATATTCCGCTCACGCTGATTCATACACCGGGCCACACGGAGGGGAGCCAGTGCATCTTGATTGATGGCCAACTGTTTACCGGCGACACACTTTTTCTCAACGGATGTGGACGCACCGATCTTCCCGGAGGCGATCCGGGTGAGCTCTATGAGACGTTGACAACCCGCCTTCGTTCAATCCCTGACACCGTGCCCATCTTTCCAGGTCATGCGTACTCTCCCCTGCCGAGTGCCTCGATGGGACAGGTGCGGCGAACGAATCCGGTGCTCTTGCCGCTTGACCGAGAGCGGTGGCTCGCTCGTTTCTCTTAACCCGGTCGCGATGACACATCGTCTCTCTACGGTGGTCGCATGGGATCGAAGATTGAGATGAATTGCAACAGCTGTGACATCCATGACAGTTACGTCATAGGAGTTGGATTTAGTGGAATTGGCCACTACCTCTGTGCCTGTCGGAACTGCGGAAGCCTCGTTGAACGGACTGCAGATGTCTTTGCATCACAACTTGGAACTGACCCGCTGTTCAGCTGCCAACGCTGCCAACAGCCCTTGGATCTGCTTCCGAAGCGGGATGGGAAAACCAACCAAGACTATGGACCATGCCCACGCTGTACTGGCTACCTCTATGCGGTCACCTCGAGACCGTATCGGATCTAACGGTCCTCAGATCTGGCGAGTCGATCGACGGCCGCTCAGAGGAGACGAACTTCGCAAGAGTGACAGATGTGTACCCGACGACGATTCGATAGTCTCCAAAGCAACCCGACGTGACCGTTAGCTGAAGGCACAATTGTCGCGAGTGGGGACATACCAGGACCGTCAACGCATAGGGAGGCTCAACGATGAGCGCAGAGTTCGAGCACGGCCTTTCGATCCGCAAAGAGGTTCTCGGCGACGAGTACGTTGACGCGGCGCTCAAGAACGCGAACGCCTTCACGCGTCCTTTGCAGGAGCTCATCACGGAGTACGCCTGGGGAGCGGTTTGGGGCCGAAGCGGTCTCGAGCGCCGTGAGCGAAGCCTCCTCAATATCGCACTACTTAGTGCGCTCGACCGTCAGCCTGAACTCGCGCTACACATTCGCGGTGCGATCACCAACGGGGTGAGCGTTAAGGAGATCCGAGAGGTCATCATCCATGTGAGCGTCTACTGCGGCGCACCCGCGGCGCTCGAGGCGACCCGGACCGCCGCGAAAACATTGGCCGATCTTGGGATAGATCTTGACGCCGAGGAGCTGAACTCCTGATCAGCTGAAAACTTGTTCAGTGCGCGCGATTGACGGGCTTATCTCGCGGTAGAAGTGATCGAATCTCCTCGAGCATCTCGGTCGTCACGTCATACTGGCGGGGACCGGGCAGCACCTTCGAGGTGTGGTCGACAATATTCAAAATGACATCGTCGTAGCCAAGCTCCTCAAGATAATTCAGGCGAGCCGTGGCGTCAGCGGGTCGACAACGCAGATGGAAGGCGCCGTCATCTGCCAACTCCTCGGTCGGTGCCCGCAAGTCGATGTCGACGGAGGTCGCAATCGCGCGCGTGCCGCCAAGGTCGCGATAGCGCTTGATGATGTCCTTCATCTTGATCCAGCCACCAAACATCGCCCCCGCACCTGCGGAGGAGATCCAGCCCTGGTACTTCGAAGCAGCACGCTTGAGTTGCGCATCGCTGAACCAAGCGCCTAAGAGGAAGTCTGGCTTGCCGACCTTTACGGGCCAGGCCGGCTCGCTCTCCCACGGATCGATGCTGCCGGCTCCGAATGTCTGGCCGTGCCAATGCCCATAGGCATCGTGACCAGCGTTCGGTGCCGCCGCGTTGAAACGTTCTTCGAGTTCAGGGACCTTCTCGCCAGCAAAGACCTGCTCGACGATCTCCATGCCCCGATCGAGAAGCTTGAAGCGATCGGCCCAATCGAGGCCAATCGCCTGATACTCGCGACGCTGAGAACCCGTGCCGACCCCAATCGTGACTCTTCCGGGAGCGAGAGTCTGGAGGGTGTAAAAACGTTGTGCAAGGTCGTAGGGGTTGCGGAGTGGCACGATGCAGATCGCGCTACCGACCTCGAGGTGTTCGGTCGCATGGGCGATGACGGCGAGGTAGGCGAAAGTATCGGGGCCGTCAAGGCGCGCGTGACCAGGAAGAGGAAGGCGATCACTTACCCAGATTCCGTCGAGACCCGCCTGCTCGATCATGCGAGCACGCTCTCCGAGTCCCTTTGCATCAAGGAGGTGTCCCGTGTGATCAACCTGCGGTGGGAGTAATCCAATTCTCATAGCAATCTCCAAATCGTTTGGTTCACCAAGGTCCAAGCTTTTATTGCGGGCCAAGCAGGCTCGTGAGGGTTGTCGCTTTCGAGTCAGCGCCGAGAGTCCCACAGGCCGCAACAAGCAGGTCCTGGCGCTCGACCGACAGACCCACACCCGTGCAGAGTCGGCGGAATTTGTCGATGATAACCTCACCGGCGATCGGGGTCCCTGCTACTCCACGTAGACGTCCCCGCTCGCGGTAGCGAGTGCCGTCTCGAAGTTCAATCTGAACGTCAGCCTCCTCAGCGATGCCTGCACCTGGGAGGTCGTCAAGGCTCGGATCATGAATCGGGTGAACTCGCCGAGCGAGCGCGAGAAGAACCGGATCACTGATCCGTTGTGCTTCGAACTGCTCGCGAGACACGTCACCATCGAGGAGCATCACCGCGACGCAGTACTGCAGATTGAGCTGCGCCGATGCTGGAGTGTCGCCGGTGAAGGGGTGGCCAACTGACTGAAAAGATCCGATCGGAAGGAGAACCTCAACACGCTCGATCTGATCGGTGTCGAAATGGTGCTGCGCGCGCAGAGCCCGCACTGCCTCGATGGTCGGATGGATAGGAATTCGACAGGCCCACAGTTTGAAGCCAATCTGCTCGGACTTAAAGACCTCCCCGAGACCAGCCGAAAGTAGCGAAAGGTCGTACTCCTCGCGTCCACCATTGAACGCCGATGGAAAACTTCCGTAGCCACAGTCGAAGATTCGGGCGGTATTGGTAAACCCGCTACTCGCGAGCTGGGCGGCGAAGATCCCATTTCGGGCTGCATGCCCGGCAAGGAGGCGCTTGCCCATTCCCCCATGCTGGACGCCCATCAGACCACTGGTGAACTGAGCTGCGTGAGCAAGCGCGTCGACACACTGGTCTGCGGATAGGCGCAGAAGCGCACTCGCTGTTGCGGCGGCGGCAAAGGTGCCGAAGATGCTCGGCCCGTGAAAGCCAGACTTCAGGTGAGGACCCGCTCCGGTGCACTCGTTCATCCGGAGGCCGATCTCAATGCCGCAGATGATCGACGCAACAAGGTCGCTCCCGGAGACCTCGGTTCCGCCGTCGGCAAGTGCGAGCGCAATCGGAACCGTGACACAGCCGTAGTGTCCTAATGGCGTAGTGATGTCATCGAATTCGAAGCCATGAACCGCTGTGGCATTTACCAGCGCAGCATTTGAAACTGAGAGGCGGTCTGGATGCATCCAGACCTGAGCGGTTCCTGCTCCCTCCCAGGTGCGCAGACTCGCGAGGAGCCGCTCGGTAGGCGGAAGGTGTGCAGCAAGGATGGCGCAACCGAGAGAGTCAAGGACAAGAAGCCGCACGCGCTCGGTGAGAGCGTCACCTACTTCAAACGCGAGACAGCTCGAGATGTACTCGCCCATCGCCCCTGTTTCGAAATCAGACACCGAGGCAGTATGGCATGCAGTTGAGGTGACGGAAGATCTTCGAGGTTGGCAGCGACGAAGCCTCCGTCGGCTCAAGATGATGTCCCTCGCTTTCCCAAAGTGTCCAAGATCTATGGGAAGATCAGTAGGGAAGCTGGTCTGTGCCCATTTCCGAGGGTAATTAAGCGGGTCAAAGCATGCCCTCGTAGCTCAGGGGATAGAGCATTGGTTTCCTAAACCATGTGCGTAGGTTCGAGTCCTACCGGGGGCACCAGTAGATGCGGCACCGAGACGATCGGCTCCGATGTCTCCATTGGGGGGACCTGGGCTACATCCAGTCGGGGGGGAACAGTGAAGCTGAAGAGGTCACTCAAAAGTCAGCACCGTCACGAGAGGGCAACTGACCCCATGACAGCCATCTCGCGCAGCCCCCTCGATGATATTGCCAGGGCGAATCAATTAGAGCCCTACAGCAGAGGTCTCGGTACAACGAGACTGATTCTAAAAGTTCTCGGATGGCGAAAATAAGGTTCCATCATCACCCTATGGCCTGTAGCAGTTTTCTTTCTCACTCCAGCAGGCAAGCCATCTGGTTGTTAAGTGGACAAAATTTAGAACCTCAACCTCGTCCAACGGTTAACGCTCTCAATTGGAATTGCTACGTCCCTCTTGTCCCTTTGCGACCATATAAATTGGCCTCAGGAATAGGGTTCCAAAACTCCTAGTCTCCGCTCCGTCGCCCTGGTGACGTGTTATTCGTGACATCTTGCTGGGCTGCTTGCGCACTACCGTATCGACCCAATTCAGCAATCGTTCTCCATGAGATGCCAGAGGCAAATGCAGCCTCTGCAACCTGGCGACGGGCAATACGGGCGATCTGTCTGGCCTCGTCAGCCTCCTCCACACGTCCACCAGATTCTTTTAGCTCTTGCACAAGAAGAGCTACTTCGGGGTCCAAATGTCGGGTATTGACGGGACTTGGCATCTCCTAAATATATCCTCAATCTCCGTTGAATCAACGAACATTGACATAAAGGAGTCACGCAACGCTAAGGTATCAATACAAGTTGAGTCAACGTATATTGAGATGAGAAACCGTGGCGATCAAAGGTGGTGGTCGGTGGTTCAATCTTGAGTCCCGCGGGCAAAAGCTGGCAATCGGGACTCTGCTCGTTTGTATCGTCGCCTCGAGTTCACTGCCTTTCAGCGGTCTTCTGGGATCAACAACAAAATATGAAGCTCCCGAAACCTCGTCTTCTTCCAGCGAAAGCTCAGCAGACAATTCGTCGACGACTTCAACTGCACTGTTGGCCGCGCAGAATATCTATGCGCTTGGTTCCTTTGGAATTGAACCGAAAACAACGGTTGCGGGGCGACTCCCTGGCGTATACAACCCTCTGACAACGGTAGCGGTGCGCCAGCTACCAGGTGATCGACAAGTCGGTAAAGTGCGGCTCGGTCCTATTGCCCTCTTCCCAGCTCTCGGGAACAACGCTGGTGTCGGCGATTGCGCCATTGTGACGGCCGCCAATATCAACCAACTGGCAGCAATCCATTTTGACCGCAGGTATTCACATACGACCACTAACAATGCGATCGCCACGTGGCTTAAGTTGAAGAGTTCAGGCTCAGTGGGCGTAACCGACTCATCCTTGCTAAGTGCTTGGGCCGCACCAACAGGAATTTTGAACTCTCGCATCGCAGGATGGAAATCGATCAACGTTCAGTCTGTACGAGAGATCAAATCAGCAATCATGATGACGGGGGGACTATACGCCTCCCTTGTTGTTCCCGAAAATCTCTCTTGGTCCAGCCTCATCTGGGAAGCCATACCTTCAGCAACGGCGCCCGTCGTTGATCACTCAATCACACTGGCGGGATGGACAAGGGATGGATGGATCGCAATTTCATGGGGAGAGGTTATCCTCATCCCCTGGTCATACTGGTCTGCTGAAGCAATGAGTGCCTACGCTGTCTCCCCACATCCTCTGTCGTAAGTTTCGATAACGTGTCGCTTGTCAAGATCTGTTGGACAGTGAAGAGAAACAGATTGACAGCAGGTGACGCAGGGAGCCAATTCGAAGGTCACGGTTATTGGGTCCAAGATTCTTTGACACGCGACACTAAACCTACGGTGCGATCGCCAGCTGACCCGACCTAGCCCGTGACTCGCACAGGGACTGGCCCAATAGGACTAACTGGGGCCTGGAGAACCGCGGGCGTCGCAGCGGCGTTTAAATTCTTCTCTTTAGCGGCTTGAGCTGCCGCAGCATTTGCTGCTGCTCGTTCAGATTGTGTCAATGTGGTTGAACTTGACGCGCTAGGAGCATTCGACTTGGTCGAAGTGCTCGACCCAGGTGTCGTGGTCGAAGTGCTCGACCCAGGTGTCGTGGTCGAAGTGCTCGACCCAGATGTCGTGGTCGAAGTGCAGCTGGGGACGGTGACTGTATCTGAGTCGAGAGTCACAGCGCCATTTTGGGCTAGTACTCGTCCCTCGATATTGACTCCCGTGTTTAGCGTGATGCTCGCCGATGCCAAGATCGTCCCTTGGAGGTTGGAGTTTGATCCAAGCGTTGCGGAAGTTCCAATCTGCCAAAAGATGTTGCATGCCTGTGCGCCGTTCGAGAGAACCACATTGCTGGCTGAGGCAGTCGTTAGCGTGCTGGTCGCAGCTTGAAAGACGAAGACGGCATTTGGGTCACCGCCTGCGTCAAGCGTCAGAGTACCGGTCAGACCGATCGATGAGGCGGAGTGATAAACACCCGGCGTAAGGGTCTGGCCGCCGAGGTCAGCGACAATAGGTGAAGGCGGACCCTCACTTGCCGCGTTGTTGTACGCCGTCGTGAGATCGACTTGAGCCTGAGTTGCCGCTGCGTCAGTGATGTGATTCGTGCCATTGACAATGCCGGGTGGGAATCCAGTGACGGCTGTGCCCGGACTTAGTCCGACATCCCCGTTGATCACGCTGGTGCCGGTGTTGGTGATGGTCGACGAGGCCAAGACAGAATACGAGCCAGCTGTACCAAGTAGCACCGAGGTGCTTGCTGCGCTTGAAATGCTGATCGTCGCGAACGTAACAATCGGTGCAATGGATATTGCGAGCAAATAGCGTGCTTTTTTCGTGTTCTGTAAGC
>CAIVND010000005.1 GCA_903907185.1 uncultured Acidimicrobiaceae bacterium | reverse complement strand
CGATGTCAAGAACAGCATCTGTCGGTATGGCGTCCTGGCTGTAGCCAAGTCCAGGTCCACCAGGTACGAGCGGAGCTGTCGCTGGATATGGAACTGCCGACTGGATCTGGTGCGGAAAATTGGCGACAGCACCGTTGATTGTCATGGGAGCGACAGCAAGAACCAGAATCAACGAAGCGAGGGTAATTGGAGTTGCGATCTTGTCAATTTTTAACCGGCCAAGGACAAGCTTTACGACGCGATTGAACGAGCGTGAGGATTTCGATCGATTGAATGACAACTCGATCGCGACAATTAGGCGGTAGACGAGCAGGACAAGAAGAGGTGCTGTGACGCAGAAGACTTCAGCGATATGGCCGGTATCTCCTCGACTTATCCCCTTTTGATAGTAAAGAGCGACCATGACCGCAGCTGCGATACAGAGCCAGTCTTGAACGACCAGCCGCTTACCGCCTCGCACGCGCGCGGTAACCATCCATATTGTTGCAACAATCGCAAGGATCGGGATGATTAGCTCAAGTCGGTATCTGGTAAAGAATGCTGGAGAGGCAACGGCATGGAGAGTGATGCCAAAGGTATCTGTAGGAGTGAACACTGCATAGTTGGTGTAGAGAGGAATCCCACCAACGATGCTGTGTGCGTCGGCAAAGTCCTTGTAGTACCCAATGAAGCCATGGAGCGCATGCTCGAATATCAGCCAGATGGTAAATCCGGTACCGAGAACAACTGATGATCCAATCGACCAGAGAGTAATTGGATAATTTTTCATTGAGATTCGAAGTGAATCCCGCTCATATATCTCGTATCCGACTACCGAGATGGCACATGCAACGATTGCAAATGCCATCTCGGGGATGAGTATTGCCTGAACTATTAGCGCGATGACAAGTGCGATCGTGCGTGCAATTGTGCGCCGTTCGATAGCTCTAGCCAGTAGTACGAGAACGAGTGGCCAAAAGGTGTATCTCGGTTCCTGATCTACAAATATTCCAAGCGTCACGCAGGCTGCTATCCCGAGCACAAAGAAGGTTCGGCGAAAGAAGAGAAGAGCACCGAAGTAATACAGACAGACCCAGTAGATTGGGCTGACGATCATTGAACTCCCGGCATTAGCTCCCCATCTCGTATGACCAAACACCTGAAATCCGATCATGTTTTTGAATCCGTCATCGAGAACGCCGTGAATGAGATAGACATCTCGCCACGGCATCACTCCGTGGAGGAGCAACCAACTGCTTGCAAGTTGCTCACCCTCTGCAAACGGATCGAATGAACCGAACGCTCCTGGGATGTTGGCATGCACGAGAAAAATTGCAATAGGTAGAGAAAGAAAGAGGATCAGTTTGCGGTCAAACGCAATGAATTTTTTTACTTTTCGGACCTTGCAGTAGACAACGTAAAAAATCACCGATCCACTCAGGACCAGAACCATCCAAAATGGAATCCAGGGGTAGTGAACAACCTGGCCAGTGGATGTGATGGTTATGGTTGTTGATTGGGAGACCTGGTAAAGCAAAGGAATCATTGCGATTGCGCCGAAACAATTGACTAACGAGGCGCAGCTGATCCAGGTCCGCCCCTTCCCGGTCAAGGCATAGATCTTTGCAACCATTGCGACCGTAAGACCGTAGATTGCGCTCCACATTGCAATAGCGATCGGAGTTTGAATTGAGTCGAAGACAACGGTTGTATGTAGCTCCAACCCAAGAAGGGCACCGACACTGAACAGACGAGCGATCTGCGAGACGTTTGAGTCTTTTGGCGTGAGATCTGGAAGGTGTTCGTCTCCAATTAGTGTGTGGCCAACTCTTGTTGCATGTCGTCTCGGAGCCTGTCGTTTGATCGGTCCAAACTGAGAGAGAAGTTGATATACAAGAAGAAAAACGAGGGGACCGGCAAAAGCCGTTAGATAGTAGGCATCGAAATAACGATTGATGTTGAAGTTGGCAAAGATCGGATAGCCGACGACGTCAGTTTTGATAGCCAGGGTATTCCCTATGTGATGCCAGATCAGATCGATAGTCCCGAGAGCGACAAGGAGCGCAACTATCGCTCGATGTACGCGGCGATTGCGTTCTATCTCTCGCCGCTCCAATGAGGGTGTTGACTCTTTGACGTTCATCGTTTCCTTTTCGCGCCTAAAGAGAAGCGACCAGCTCGTGCTACCGAGTTAGCTTATTCAAGTTCCCGGGTAGGTTGGCTCACCGAATCGATCGATCGACGCTCGATGTAACGCCTCGCGAAAACGGTCAATCGCGAGGCATAGTCTGGACTATGCGACCAGAGACAGACGAGAGGTAACGGAGATGTCAGATGAGTGATGGTGAAAAGGAACTTCTTGAGCGTCAGAGAATTCGAGAAACAGTAGAGAACTGGGTTGTTTGGCGTGACTCGAATCAGTGGGAGAAATTTCGATCGGTTTGGCACCCCGAAGGTGTCATGATGGCAACTTGGTTTCAAGGATCGTATGAGACCTTTATCAAGGTGAGCCAAGAGGGTTTCTCAAAGGGAGTCAGGATCCTTCACTTTCTTGGCGGTTCCAACGTTGAAGTGCAGGGAAAGAGGGCGATTGCGCAGACAAAGATGACTATCTCGCAACGAGCTGCCGTCCACGAAGTTGTCTGCGATGTTGTTTGTACGGGTCGGTTTTATGATTTTTTCGAAAAGCGCAAGGGTGAGTGGAAGATTGTGCTCCGCCAGCCAATCTATGAGAAGGATCGTCTTGACCCGGTCAACCCTGCCGAAACACTCTCGCTCGATGCCACGTTACTGGCGTCATTTCCCGAGGGCTATCGCCACTTGGCCTATCTGCAATCCAGCATCGGGTATGACGTAAAGCGGGACATGCCTGTGCTTCACGGTGAAGAGGTTGATGGACTCTATGAAAAGGGTGCTCGCTGGCTTGCTGGTAACTCTATTGAGTGAGAGAACAACTCTTTTAGCGTGGCAAATTGATCGTTGAACGAACACATCACGATGAGGCGGTGATGGGGACGGTTGTCTCATTTGACATCTACTCTCCTCGCTCATTGAACAGTGAGGAGATGCTTGCGTTTGTTGCTGCGAGGAGGATACTTCATCGGATCGATG
>CAIVND010000004.1 GCA_903907185.1 uncultured Acidimicrobiaceae bacterium | reverse complement strand
CCAGACGGCGTGTTCACGAGACGATCCAACTCCGAAGTTCGGGCCAGCGACTAGAACACTCGCGCCAGAGAACTCGGGCTTGTTGATGACAAAGTCTCGGTCGTCTCGCCACTCAGCGAACAGCCCAGCACCAAAGCCGGTGCGCTCGACCCGCTTGAGCCACTCACTCGGAATGATCTGGTCGGTGTCGACATCGCTGCGATCAAGGGGAAGGGCGGTGCCGGTTATTACGCGAACTGGTTGCATGGTCGCTCCTCTCAGTCCAGGCTCTCGGGTGTTGCAAAGTGACCAGCTACCGCGGTCGCAGCGGCGACTGCGGGCGAGACAAGATGGGTTCGACCACCACGGCCCTGGCGACCCTCGAAGTTTCGGTTTGATGTTGAGGCACTGCGCTCTCCGGGAGAAAGCGTGTCGGGGTTCATACCAAGGCACATCGAACATCCTGGCTCACGCCACTCTGCCCCAGCGGCGGTGAAGATCTTGTCGAGACCCTCCTCTTCTGCCTGGGCTTTGACGCGATGTGATCCTGGGACGATCAAGACTCGAAGACCGGAGGCAACGTTGCGACCCTCAAAGACCCCAGCGGCTGCCCGAAGGTCCTCAATGCGCGAGTTTGTGCAGGACCCAATAAAGACGGTATCGACCTTGATGTCGCTGATCTTTGTTCCTGCTTTCAGGTCCATGTAGATCAGCGCTCGCTCTGCGGCCTCGCGGAGCTCAGGGTCGGAGTAGGAGCTCGGATCTGGAATGGTTCCGTCGATTGGTAGCACCTGACTTGGGTTCGTGCCCCAGGTGACGTGCGGCTTGATCTTGGTGGCATCGATGATGATGACCTTGTCAAAGACCGCGTCATCGTCGGTGACGAGTGTCTTCCAATCCTCGACCGCTCGGTCGAACTCATCGCCGACCGCGACGCGGTCTCTCCCTTCGAGGTAGGCGAAGGTGATCTCATCGGGCGCAATGAGCCCTGCTCTGGCGCCAGCCTCAATCGACATGTTGCAGACGGTCATCCGCCCCTCCATGGAGAGCGCGCGAATAGCGGGGCCGCGATATTCGATGACGTGACCGATGCCGCCGCCGGTGCCAAGTTGACCGATGATGGCGAGCACGAGATCCTTCGCGGTTGTTCCCGCAGGAAGCTCACCTTGTACCTCAACGGCCAAGGTCTTTGCGGGTGACTGGGGCAATGTCTGCGTCGCGAGGACGTGTTCCACCTCGCTCGTTCCGATACCGAATGCGAGCGATCCGAAGGCACCGTGCGTTGCGGTATGGGAATCTCCACAGACAATGGTCATCCCCGGCTGAGAGAGTCCCTGCTCGGGTCCGATGACGTGGACGATTCCTTGGTTCTTGTCGCCGCGGCCGTACAGGGTGACGCCGAACTCCGCGCAGTTGCGGTCGAGGTACTCAAGCTGTGTACGGGCGATCTCATCGGTGATGGGAAGGTTCAGATCGGTTGTCGGCACATTGTGGTCAGCCGTTGCGACGGTCAGGTCGGGACGGCGGACCTTGCGACCAGCCATCCGAAGTCCCTCAAATGCCTGGGGAGAGGTGACCTCGTGAACCAGGTGGAGATCGATATAGAGCAGATCCTGCTCGCCGGCTTCACCCTCGCGAACGAGGTGACGGTCCCAAATCTTCTCTGACAGGGTCTTGCCCATAGCTCCCTTTCAATCCACCGAGACGATGTCGACTCGGAGTGTTCCATTTGGTGCTTCGTACTCCACGGTCTCACCGAGACGATGTCCACTCAGCGCCTGACCGAGAGGAGATCCTGGAGAGATTACTGAGATACCCTCCCGATGTTCTTCGATCGATCCAAGAAGGTAGCGCTCGACGTCGTCATCACCCTCGTAACGGATACCAACCACTGAGCCGGTGCTTACAACACCAACCGGTTGGTCGACCTGGTCGACGATGATGGCAGTTTTGAGCATTGCCTGAAGCTGACGTACTCGAGATTCCATCTTGCCCTGAGCGTCTTTCGCGGCGTGATAGTCGCCGTTTTCCGAGAGATCGCCGAGTGCGCGAGCGGCCTCGATTGCGTGCGCAATCTCGATCCGACCGCGGGTAGTGAGATCTTCAAGCTCGGCAGAAAGCCGCGCATGGGTCTCCTTCGAAAGTTCAGTTCCGCTCATCTGTCCCACGGTATCGCACGGATATCCCCCTCCGAACAGCGCCGACGAGACGACCTGGCCCACAAAGGGCGAGAGAGGGGAGTTGACGAACCGTTGTGGAGTGATAAGACTAAGGGGATGAATTCTCGCAGCCCACTGTCGGTTTTTATTATTCCTATTTGACGTCGACCTCAGGTCGTACGTCAAAACCGTCCACCTTGTGGGCGGTTTTTTTGTGGGCTGAGCGAGTTGGGTGGATGAGAGATCAGCAACATCGGTAGTTCGCAGGATCTGGTCGGAGGTGGATACCGACCGGCGTGTTGTTTGGACAACTAGGTAAGGACGTAAGGACATGGCTCAGTACAGGGTGGCGGTCATCGGTGGCGACGGGATTGGTCCTGAGGTCTGCGATGAGGCAATCAAGGTTGTGCGCGCAGCTGGGGTCGATCTTGTGACCACAGATTACGAACTTGGTGCAGCGCACTATGTCAAGACTGGTGAGGTTCTTCCGACAGGGCTGGTCGATGAACTCCGCACCTTCGACGCGGTTTTGCTTGGCGCGATTGGACCAGCCATTGGATCGACCGAGGTGCCTTCGGGAATTTTGGAGCGCGGACTTCTTCTGCCTTTGCGCTTTCAACTCGTTCTCTATATCAACATGCGGCCGTTTAATGGTGTCCCGGGGGCGATCGCTCCCGAGTGCGACTTTATTGTGATCCGTGAGAACACTGAGGGTCCCTATGTCGGTGAGGGCGGCCAACTTCGTAGGGGCACACCCTATGAGGTGGCAACGCAGGGTTCGGTCAATACGCGCCACGGTGTCGAGCGTTGCGTGCGGTTCTCCTTCGAGCTCGCCCGTTCACGTCCTCGCAAGCACCTCACCTTGGTGCACAAGACCAACGTGCTCACCTTCTCTGGTGATCTTTGGCAGCGCACCTTCGAAGAGGTGGCTCAGGAGTACAGCGATGTCGAGACGGCATACAACCACGTTGATGCTGCTTGCATCTACTTTGCGACCGACGCCAACCGTTATGACGTGGTTGTGACGGACAACCTCTTTGGGGATATCTTGACCGATCTCGCGGGTGCGATCGCTGGAGGAATCGGTTTTGCGGCGTCGGCAAACCTGAATCCCGAAAAGACCGGGCCATCGCTCTTCGAGCCAGTACACGGAGCCGCACACGATATCGCCGGGAAAGAGATGGCGAACCCTCTCGCCGCGATCCGAAGTGCAGCGATGATGCTCGATCACCTTGGCGAGAGCGAGATCGCGAAAAAGATCACCGATGCCGTACTCACCTTCGGCAGCGAGATGGCGGCGTCGGGAACATCGATGACGACCTCAGCGATCGGCGATGCCGTGGCGGAAAGGTTGTAGCGATGCCGATCACTCCAACGAACAAGATCTGGATGGACGGATCGCTCGTCGATTGGGAGGACGCGAAGATTCATGTGCTGACGCACTCGTTGCACTACGGAACCGGAGTCTTTGAGGGAATTCGCGCCTACGAGACCGCAACGGGACCAGCCGTCTTCCGTCTCCATGATCACATCGAACGGCTGTTGCGTTCGGCACACATTCTCTCAATGGCATCGCCCTATGGTGTTGTTGAGCTGGAGGAGGCTGTGCGAGAGACGCTGCGGGCGTCCGGTCTTTCGGCCTGTTACATCCGCCCGTTGATCTATCTCGGCTATGGCGAGATGGGTCTCAACCCGCTTCTGTCAACGGTCAACGTCTCCGTTGCCCTGTGGCCCTGGGGTGCCTACCTCGGCGATGAGGGAATCGAACAGGGCATCCGGCTCAAGGTGAGCTCGTGGGTGCGTCCTGATCCGAGATCGCTGCCAACAGCTGCGAAGGCAACCGGGATGTACATCAACTCGTCACTGGCAAAGGTCGAAGCGCTGCGTGGTGGTTACGACGAGGCGTTGATGATGACCACCGATGGTTACTGTGCAGAGGGAACCGGCGAGAACCTCTTCATCGTCCGCGATGGAGTCCTCCTCACCCCACCGAACTCCGCCGTCGGTGCACTTGAGGGCATCACCGCGAACTCGGTGATCACGATCGCTCACGACCTTGGCTATGAGGTCAAAGAGGCGCTTCTGCGACGTGCCGATCTGTACCTTGCTGACGAGATGTTCCTCACTGGCACCGCGGCTGAGGTCGTTCCAGTGGCGGAGATCGATGACCGCAAGGTAGGTACTGGCAAGCCGGGACCGATCACCCAGGCAATTCAAAAGACCTACTTTGGCGCGGTGAGAGGTGAGGACAAGCGCTACGAGAGTTGGCTCGATCGTGTCGAGTGATCATCCAGCAACCAGCCATCTTCCCCTTGGCGAGATCACGCTGCCCTCTGCCGTCGCAATCTATGACACCACGCTTCGCGACGGCTCACAACAGGAGGGGATCTCACTCTCGGTCGATGACAAATTACGGGTGGCAACCGAGCTCGACCACCTTGGAATGCGTTACATCGAGGGTGGCTGGCCAGGAGCAAACCCAAAGGACATCGAGTTTTTTGCGCGTGCGCGCAGTGAGCTCAAGCTCTCCACCGCAACGCTGACGGCGTTTGGCTCAACCCGTCGAGCGAGGTCCAAGGCGCACGAGGACGAGACGCTCGCGCACCTGATCGCCGCGGAGACCTCAGCGGTGTGCATCGTTGCAAAGTCGTCTGACCTCCATGTCATTGAGGCGCTCCAGACCACCGTCGAAGAGGGTATCGATATGGTGCGCGACTCGGTAGCGTTCCTTACTGGCGAGGGTCGCGAGGTTCTCCTCGATGCTGAACACTTCTTCGACGGTTACCGGAGGAATCGGACCTTCGCGCTCAGTATTTTGAATGCCGCCGAGGGTGCGGGAGCGACAACGTTGGTGCTGTGTGACACCAACGGAGGCCTACTGCCCGATGAGGTTGAAGCGATCGTCGCTGACGTCCGGACCCAGGTTGATGCGGCGATCGGTGTGCACTTTCACAATGACTCCGGCTGTGCCATCGCCAATAGCCTCGCGGCAGTTCGCCAGGGAGCATTGCAGGTCCAAGGCTGCATCAATGGGTACGGCGAACGGGCCGGGAACGCCGATCTCTCCGTGGTGATCCCCAACCTGACACTCAAGATGGGTGTTGAGACGATCGAGCGTGAGCGGATTGCTCTCATCACTCCAGCGGCGCGTTCCATCGCCGAGATCATCAACATCAACCTCGATCCGCAGAAGCCCTACGTTGGAGCTGCGGCGTTCGCACACAAGGCTGGACTTCACACCAGCGCGATCGCTCGGCTTCCCGTCGCCTACGAGCATCTCAGCCCCGATCTGGTTGGCAATGGAACCCGGGTGGTTGTCAGTGAACTTGCGGGTCGATCGACGCTCGCGATGAAGGCAGAAGAGTTGGGGATCGATCTTGGTCATGAGGCGGTCGGCAATGTCGTCGACGCACTGAAGAATTTGGAGCACGGCGGCTATCACTTTGAGGTCGCTGACGGCTCGCTTGAGCTGTTGATGCGCGCAGCTTCGACTACCCACGAGGGCGATGTGCCGTTCTTCACGGTCGAGTCCTTTCACGTCGAGACTCGGTGGGACGCGAATGGCAAGCAAGATCGGGCGGATGTGCAAGCTTGGGAGCACCTCGTGCATCCCTGGACGGTGCCCGGTGATCTCATCACGCGAGCGACAGTGGTCGTCAAGATCAACGGTGAGCCAGTTGAGGGTACCGCGGAGGGAAATGGTCCGGTCAATGCACTCGATGCGGCACTGCGACAGGCGGTGGGCCCACACTTTCCCGAGCTCGCTCTTGTCCATCTCACCGACTACCGAGTGCGGGTGCTCGAGACGACAAAGGGCACCGGAGCGATCACCCGTGTACTCCTCGACTCAGCAGATGCCGAGGGCAGTTGGTCGACGATCGGGGTCTCCGAGAACATTATTGAGGCCTCTTGGCAGGCGCTCGTCGATGCGGTGGTACTCGGACTCACCCGCACCGCTGAACGGACGAGCTGAGGCCCTGGGTTCGCCGCTTACCCTGCTCCGAGCTAGCGTGATGGCCATCTCGGTACTCTTTAATCTCATGGTGGTGCACGAAACAAGATGACGCAGCCAAAGTTTGCCCCGATTGGCATCGAAGACGAGGTTCGTCCCTCGTACAAGCTCGATGTTCCTCGACCCTGGTCTCCTCACCGTCCTGGTGAGTTCGACGCCCATGCCCCGAGAACGGTGACGAGCTCGGGCCCCGATCAGGGCTACCTCGATCTTTTGGCACAGCGATTCGTCGACAAGATCGTGCTTGGCGTAGGCGAATATCTCGATGATGTGCTTGCTGGTGCCACCGCGATCGGCGTGGCTCGCGCATCGTTCTATGGACGTGCTCCTGTTATCAAGGACCTCACCTTTGCCCTTGGGTCACTGGGATATCTCACGCCAGCATCAGATGAGCTTCATGAACGGCGCGCCGCTCTCGTTGGCGGCGTCGCGCATGACCTGTGGAAGCGGAGCCAGTTGGTTGCTCAGTTCACCGACGCGATGTTCGCGATGACGCCAGAGACCGCATCATCGGGTGAGCTTTGGCGAACAATGAGCGAGGGTTAACTCAAAAGTTTCCGGTCGACCGCTCGGTACATCACGATGTGCGGGCCATATCGCGGAATCGGAAAGATCTCGCCAAACTCTAGGAATCCCTCGCGAACGTAGAAGTTGCGCGCTGGGACACGTGCGTAACACCACAGCACGGCATCATCATCTTTTGTGATGTGACTGATCACTGCGTTGAGTACCAGTTGACCAAGTCCCGCACTTCGCCGGTGCTCATCGGTGGCCACTGCACGAAGACGCCACGCGGGGCGGGTCGCTGCGAGTTGGGCGATCGGTGTCAGATGTGGTGGCGGATCCTCGAGGTAGATGGTGGATGTAGAGAGGATCTCGCCATCTTCACTCTCGCATGCACCAAAGGTGATCGCTCCATCGAACTCACTGTCCTGCGCAACGCTCGCAACAGTCTCATCAGGGCGAAGCACTCGTTGGCGAAGTGAATAGGTGCGATTTGGGTCGACCACCCCCACGAGATAGGGCATGATTTCACGGTACTCGAAGGTCACGCAGACGCAATGACGCCGCATTTCAAGGCAGGGAGGTAGGCTGCTAAAACACTATTTTCTTAGTATTTTGCGTACGACGTTGCCGAGAAAAGCGACCTGGAGGCGTTATGACATCCGAATCGGTCGTGGCCAATGCATCGATCGATGCTGGCATCGACGGTGATGTCGAATCAGGGGCGATCAACCCAGCGACGCTCGAGATTACGACTGTTCGACAACACACCTCAGTTGCGAGTGAGGTCATTACCTTCTTCGCAATTGTTGTGCCAATCTTCGGACTGTTGAGCGCTGGACGACTTCTCTGGGGAGTTGACCTGCATCCACTCGATCTCTATCTCTTCGCCATCTTCTATTTCTTTACCGGACTTGGCATCACCGTCGGCTTCCATCGACTGTTCACGCACAAGGCGTTCGTTACGAATCAGCCGGTTCGTGTTCTGCTTGCCATCTTGGGCTCGATGACGCTCCAGGGCCCGGTTACTCAGTGGGTGACCGATCACCGCAAGCACCATGCCAGGTCCGACCAGCCTGGTGATCCACACTCACCAAACCTCGGCCGCCCAGGATTCTGGGGCCATGTCTGTGGTTTTTACCACGGTCATATGGGCTGGCTTTTTTCAACCAAAGGTCTTGAGCGCGGAGAGATCTACGGGCGCGATCTGTTTAATGATCCGACGATCAGGTTGATCGACCGAGCCTATTTTCTCTGGGTTGTGGTCTCGATCGGCCTTCCGTTTTTGATCGCTTTTGCAATTACGGGGAGTACGGCGCGTGGTGTCGAGGCGTTGGTCTGGGCTGGCCTCGTAAGGATCTTCTTTTTTCAGCACGCAACATTTGCGGTGAACTCGGTCTGTCACACCTGGGGTCGTCGACCCTATGTAACGGGAGACCTGAGTACGAACAACGTCATCGTCGGTATCTTGACCTTCGGCGAGGGCTGGCACAACAACCACCACGCCTTCCCCCGGTCAGCTCGACATGGGCTCACACCCCGTCAGCTTGATGTCTCTTACCTGTCGATCTGTCTCTTAGAAAAGATGCATCTTGCATCCCAGATCCGACTCCCAACGGAACAACAGCAGTCACGCATCGCCCGAACGGGCGAGTAAGAGCGCGCTAGGAGGCGCGGTGTGCGACGGGATCTTCGCCCGGCTTTAGGGTGAGTTGAGTCCCCGGGCCATAGGCCTGTCGACCGCCAGATCGATCGATCCACCACACCGATTGATCTCCCATGACCTCAAAGTCAACCGGGCCGCCAACGAGCGCAGTCCGTTCATCCACACCGATGAGGGTGAGATGGGAGTCGGTGCGCGAAAGTACGCCCTCAACGAGTCGTGGATCTCGTTGATCGAATCGATCGAAGTGGGGAATGACCGCAAGGTGGGCGATGATCGAGAGTCCCGCCTCGGGTAGTTGCTCAGGATGACGGAATCCGCCAGCGACGGCGGTGAGTGCGCAGGCGCCCGCTGAGCAACCAGCAACTGCAGCCCCCGCCTGCCAAGCCTTGACAATGGCGGCCAAGACGGGAGTATCGCGGAGCGAGTCGGCGAGATATGCCGGCGAACCGCCAGAGAGATAGATCAACCCAGCGCCGGCGATCTGGTCAGCAAGCTCGAGCGACATTGCGTCATCACGGTTGAGAACGGGCAGAACGATTGCCTCGACACCGAGCTGTTCATAGTGACGTAGCCCAAGGTCGCGCCAGTAGTGGAGTCGATCCTCGCCCTCTTGTCCTGCTGCCGTCGGCAACATGACGACTCGAGATGGCTGGCCCGCAAGCAGGTGCAGGTCCACCTTTGACATCACGGGGAGATACTCACCACTGCCAACGAGTGCGACGGGGCCGGCCATAGGACTCAGGTTACCGGTGTTCCCACCCTGCTTGGTGAGGTGCGGACGTGGACACCGAAGTTCATGGGAGAATAGGTGCGACAGGTCCTTCCCCCTCACGAGATCGCAAAAACACCCCTCCATGCTTAGCGCAACCAATATTGAACTGGCCGCTGGCGGCCGCACTCTGATCGAAAAGGTGACCTTTCAGGTCGCGCCCGGTGATCGGATCGGACTTGTCGGTAGAAATGGAGCAGGCAAGACAACACTGACCAAGGTTCTTGCCGGCGAGGCACTTCCACATGCCGGTTCGGTGCGAACCACGGGCCCGGTTGCCTACCTTCCCCAAGATCCTCGAACCGGAGATCTCAACGTTCTTGCACGCGATCGCGTACTGAGTGCCCGTGGGCTAGATGTGATCAAGCGCGACATGGCAACCCAAGCGGTTCGGATGGGAGACTCGGTCGGAGAGACGCGCGACACCGCGATGCGTCGTTACTCGCGACTTGAAGAGGAGTTTGAGAGTCTGGGCGGATGGTCGGTCGAATCTGAGGCCGCAGCGATCACCTCGAGTCTCTCGCTACCTGACCGTGTACTCGGACAGGTGCTCGGTACCCTCTCGGGAGGACAGCGTCGCAGAGTTGAACTCGCACGGGTGCTCTTCTCGAACGCTCCGACATTGCTTCTCGACGAGCCGACAAACCACCTTGATGCCGACTCGATCGCTTGGTTGCGGAACTTTCTCAAGAGCCACGAGGGCGGCTTCATCGTGATCAGTCACGATACAGAACTCCTCGAGGCGACGATCAATCGTGTCTTTCATCTCGACGCGAACCGTTGCGAGCTTGATCTTTACAACATGGGATGGAAGCTCTACCTGGAACAGCAGGCGCAGGATGATCGTCGTCGAACGCGTGAACGCGCAAATGCTGAGCGCAAGATCGTAACCCTGCAGCGTCAAGCTGATCGCATGCGGGCAACGGCGACCAAAGCTAAGGCAGCTCACCAGATGGATCGCCGGGCGACGCGTCTTGCCGATGGTCTCGACTCGATTCGCGAGCGTGACAAGGTGGCAAAGCTTCGCTTTCCCGATCCTGCACCCTGTGGCAAGACGCCACTCACCGCCTCCTCGCTCTCGAAGCGGTTCGGATCACTTGAGGTCTTTTCGAGTGTTGATCTCGCGATCGATCGCGGCAGTCGGGTTGTCATCTTGGGACTCAACGGCGCGGGAAAGACGACACTGCTGAGGATTCTTGCAGGAGTCGAGGATCCTGATACCGGTGAGGTGATCCCTGGCCATGGTCTGCAGCTTGGCTACTACGCGCAGGAACATGAGACGCTCCGGCCAAACGAGAGTGTCTTCCAAAACGTTCGACGGGGCGCCCCATTGACGCTTAGTGATGTCGAGATCCGTAAGATTCTTGGAGCGTTCCTCTTTAGCGGAGACCGGACCGAACAAGAGGCAGGAACTCTCTCTGGTGGTGAGAAGACCCGCCTCGCATTGGCTTCGCTTGTTGTCTCCTCGGCAAACGTTCTTCTCCTTGACGAACCGACAAACAACCTCGACCCGGCGAGCCGGGCAGAGGTTCTTGGGGCACTGCGTGACTATGGCGGATCGATTGTTCTTGTCACCCACGATCCTGGAGCGGTTGAGGCGCTCGCTCCCGATCGGGTGCTCCTCATGCCCGACGGTGTCGAGGATCTTTGGAGTGAGGAGCTCGCGGATCTTGTCTCGCTCGCGTGAGCGTATCTGCGGCAACTCTCAGCGTCCTCAACCAGCGAAACTGAGGGGACGACAGGGGGAGTTACCAGCGAAAGGCAATACCGTTGTCGGAGACCGAATGGGTCAATTTTTCACAGGAAGTCAACAGGTAGGACTCAGCAGTCCACAAGACCGCCTTGTCATAGTGATAACGCACCAATGATTCTTAAGGGAGTGTGCAATGGACGAACAGATGAATGAGAACCAAGATCAGGCAGCGGAGGGATCATCCGTGCCGATCCAGCCTCTGCCGCTCATGCCCCTTTCAATGCCGCTCGCTCCCGAGGAACAGCCCAACACTGCGCCACTGACGCGAGAGATTCCGCCACTCATGCCCCTTTCAATGCCCTCCGTAGCTGGGAGCCAACGCGATCCACTTATTGGACCGGCGCTGGGCGGCGGCGCTGGTGGGATCCCTCCCTATGACGGCAGTGGTTGGTCTCCTCAAGAGCCCGAGCCAATAAAGGGCCCAACCTCGAGGCGAAAGATCATTGCCGCGGTGTGCGTTGCTGCACTTATCGCTGGTGGCGCCGGAGCAGCGATTGGAGCGATCACCCAGGGGAATAATGACAATCAAGGCACCCAGAGTCTCCCGGTGACCGGCACTCCGCCAGTATCTTCCTCCTCTTCATCTGGTTCGAACATTGTCACCTCGGTAGCAGCAGCAGTGACACCCGCTGTCGTTGATATTCAGGTCACGATCGCAACTCAGACTGGACTTTCGGTGCAGCAGGCCGCAGGTACCGGGATGATCGTTACCTCGTCGGGCGAGGTGGTGACGAACAACCACGTGATCGCCGATGCGACAAGCATCAAGGTAACAATTCAGGGTCACTCGGGGCTGTTTAAGGCGCACATCCTTGGTACGGATGCACCACCGACCTCCGATGTTGCACTTCTACAGATTGAGGGTGTCTCCAACCTCCCGTACGTGCACCTCGGGGATTCTTCACAGGTCAAAGTTGGCCAGCCCGTTGTTGCCATCGGCAATGCACTTGGACTTGGCGGTTCGCCCTCGGTCGTGAACGGCATCATCTCTGCACTGAATCGCACAATCACCGCTGGAGACTCCAACGGCAGTACGACAGAGACGCTCTATGGATTGATTCAAACGGACGCACCGATCGCTCCAGGAGATTCGGGTGGACCGTTGGTGAATGCCTCCGGTGAGGTCATCGGGATGGACACCGCTGCCTCCTCCGCGCAGGGCGGCGGCGCAACGCTCGGCTTTGCCATACCGATCAACGCAGTCAAAACGATCGTCACCAACATTCAGAACAAGGTTGCAGCGAAGGGCATTGTTATCGGCGAGTCGCCCTACCTCGGGATCTACGAGCAGACGACGTCAAGCAACGGACTCGGCGGGTTTGGATTCAACACCGGTAACTCAGGTAACACCGGCAACACCGGTAACTCGGGCAATACGGGGACAGCGGTAGCTGGTGTGACGCTCGGTGGCGTGGCTACCGGCAGTCCCGCTCAACAGGCGGGTCTTGCAGCTGGCGACGTCGTGACCTCGATCAATGGGAAGGCAACCGCCACTTGGGACGCCCTCACAAAGATCGTTCAACGACTACACCCCGGTAATACAATCAACCTCGCCTATTCCGATGCAACCGGCGTGCCCCACAACGTCGTACTGAAGTTGTCCGGCATCGCAAAGTGACGGACCGCATCTGAGCATGACCGAGACCGTCACTGTCGAATGACCGTGTGACAGTGTCCCCCCGCACTGTCACTACTGAGACAGATGCCCCCGTTCACCAAGGTGAACGGGGGCATCTGTATTTCGTCTACACCTTGCTAAACGCCCGCCAACTCCGCCCTCTCGATGGCGTCCTGGAGCTGGGCAACAAGCGCTCGGGCACTTGCGAGGTTGAGCTCAACTGCGACCCGTGCATCAGTACCGAGTTCGTAGTTGACGAAGTCGAGCAGCATCGCGTGCTCTTCGGGAAAGTGTGAGGCATGGTCGTAGCCGACCGAGGACTGCGTAACGGGGAACCAACCAGTGGCACCCTTTCCTGATCCTTGAACGGTCTTTGTCGAGGCAATCATTGTGCACATACGTTGTCTCCTCTTTGAGATCTCAGTTAGAAGGGGTTGTCAGTTTGCAAGAATCTTCGTGAGGAAGGCAAAGACCTTCTCCCATGCGTCCATTGCCTGTTCCCAGCGGTATCGCTCAGTGTGATAGTAGAAAAATCCGTGTCCGGCACCGTCGTAGCGAAAGAACTCGTAGTCCTTGCCGAGTTCCTTGAGCTTGTCTTCATGGATATTTACCTGCTCGGGAGAGGGTCCTTTGTCGTCGTTCCCAAAGAGACCGAGGAGGGGCATGTTGAGGCGTTCGGTGTAGTCGATTATTGCAACCGGACGATCGGGTGTCAGCTGGTCCTCCGGAGTTACGACATTGCCTCCCCAAAGGTCAATGACTCCGTTGAACTCGGGGACGAGCGAAGCAACGAGAAGTGCACCGCGTCCTCCGGAGCAGGTGCCCATCACGACAGTCTTGCCATTTGCTGTTGGTAGCGCGTTGAGGAACTCGAGTGCGGCGCGAGAGTCCTTTACGACTTGCTCATCGGGGATGCCGCCAAGAACACGCATCTTCGCCGTTGCGTCATCGGAGGTGCCATGGCCAAGTCGGCAGTAGAGGTCTGGCGCGATGACGTTGTAGCCGTGTCGAGCAAGGCGTTCCGCAAACTCTTGGTAGAACTCATCCCAACCAGGATTGTGATGGAGCAGAACGATGCCGCCGCGCACGTTGTCATCGTTTGGGTGGGCGAAGTACGCATGGATCTCGTCTCCGTCACCACCCTTGTAGGTAATGATCTCTGCCAGGACACTGACATGAGAGTCAGTCAAAAAGCTATTCCACATGGATCCGTCCTCCGTCTGACTTAGTTCTTTCGAATGCACGCTACTTGAGCATCCAGGAACTGTCACTGGCTCGGCATCGATCGCCGAACGGGTACTTCGTCGTTCGCGTTAGGGGGAACCGCCACCCTGAGCACACCCCCAGCGTGCCGAGGGTGGCGGTTCTGATCGAGATCTCAGCTAAGGCAAATGCGCTAAGAGTTGAGCGCTCTCGAAAGGTCCGTGCAGATGAGCTACTGGGTCGCGAGTCGCGCGGCAGGACCCATCTGGGCTAAAGCCTTAAGGAACGCATTTTTTGCGGCCTCCGGACTGACGTAGCCTTGATCCTCTCCTCGGTTACTCAGCGAGTTCTTGACGATCTGGCTATGGAGAGCGAACTTCATGGCCGCACGAAGCGCGTTGAAGCGATTTCCCTTCACACCAGCTGGCGCCGCAAATGTCGTACCGGGAACACTGAGCGCGGTCAGGGCGTACTTTCCCGCCTTCTTTTGCAGTGCAGTCTGTCCCGTTGCTTGGGTGAGCAGGGTCTTAATCAGAGGAACGCCAGCGAGCTGGGGCGCATAGACAAAGGTACTTGGCTCAGCGACGGTGGTTGCAAGGGCTCGTGCGATTCCCTGCTTCACAAATGGCGCAAGTCCAGCGTCGGAGACAAACACCAGCTGGCAGTCGCCACGGTTCCATCCAGTCTCTTCACTCGCGCTGTTGGTGTAGCCATAGATCGCCCGGTAGTTCACGCCGAATGCCTTGAGGACAAGATTGAGTTGAATGCTTGTCGAGTTATTGGTGATCTCACAGATCGTCACCGGGCTCGTTGTCGTTGCATTCTTTAGTGCCGCGAAACTTGTATAGGGATCGTTGGTGTGATCGATGAGCAGTCCCGTTGTTGTTGGCCAGCCCCCAAGGAATACCTCGTGGGCAGGGTTGAAGTTGAGACTTGGAATACTGAGAGCAATGTTGATCACATCGTTTCCAGTGTTCAACAGGCCAATGGTGAGACCATCTGCTGGGCTCGATGCAAGTGCGTTCTGTCCCGGAATTGACGCGCCAGCTGGGTAGTCAGCGACGACGACCTGCACACCGAGATAGGCGGCGAGTTGAGGGGTAACGAACCGAGTGTCGACATCGAAACCCGCTCCAGCAGCAGTAGCGACAATCACCTTTAACGTCTTGCCCTTATAGAAGGCAAGTCCTTTGCAGGTGAGACGATCTGTCACTCTGATGCCGTTCGCGCTATGACAGGCTTTGGCCTTTGCCACCGCCGCTGCCGATGCGCCCGTGGCGCTGGCGAGTCCCAAGCTCGATGACAAGGTGATCAAGCCAATCGCGCCAGTTACCAGACGTGTGGAGCGCCGAGACGATCCGCG
The DNA here is from genome assembly GCA_903907185.1 of uncultured Acidimicrobiaceae bacterium. GTDB lineage: Bacteria > Actinomycetota > Acidimicrobiia > Acidimicrobiales > Bog-793 > CAIVND01. Next base: position 21,563 of record CAIVND010000004.1, on the reverse strand, counting down.
CCAGTGATGAGACTCGGAGCTCGCTGATTTCAAATTGGACCGTTTATTTAACATGTTCCCCCCAAAGGACACTCTAGAAAATGAGTCTTGATGCAACCTGGTCGACGGCGTTCGCCGAAAACGTTTCGGTCTTGTCCGTTCGTGAATGTATTTACAGCCCGTAAAGTTTTGCCGCGTTGTCATGGAGCACCTTGTTTCGGATTCGCTCTGGAGTATCGCGAAAGTCTTCGTCGATAAACCGTTGCGACTCAGGCCAGGTGCCGTCGGGATGTGGATAGTCTGAGCCCCACATCACGTTGTCTTCACCGATCAGTTCGACAAGCTTCACACCGATGGCGTCACGCTCGAACGTTACAAAGCCGTTTGAGTTGAAGTACTCGCTTGGTTTGATCCGGAGGTTGCCGTGGAACGAGGATTCCTCGACGTACTCGTAGTCCATGCGCTGGAGAAAATAAGGGATCCATCCAATGCTGGACTCACCGAGAACGAACCGGAATCCTGGGTACCGATCAAAGGCGCCTGAGTAGATAATCGAGGCCATGAACTGCGCTGAACCAAACCGACTTACCGCATGATTCACGGCATTGCGCGCGAGGGTGTTTTCGGCGAAGTGTGGATCATCGGCGGGTACTCCTCGAACCTGTGTTCCCTGATTGTGGAATGAGATTGTCAGCCCTGTCTCATCGGCTGCGGCCCACACCGGATCCCAGTCTCGATCCCATACGGGAGTGATTGAATCGGAGGCCAAAAGCTCCGAACCCGTGAATCCCAGATCTGCAGCGCGTCGAAGTTCCGCGGCCGCTGCTTCAGGGCTGTTAAAGGGCAGACAGGCAAGTGGCGCGAAACGATCAGGGAAGGGTTTGCGAAACTCTGCGTAGACGAAGTCGTTGTAGATCCGAAAGACCTCAGCCATGACCTCGGGATTGTTGACCCGTCGAGTCAGACCCAAGATGCCGTAGATCACCTCGGCGCTAACTCCATCGAGTTCCATATCGGCGAAGCGAAGCTTTGGGTCACCTGGGCGGAACCGACCCTCAAGGGCGTCCTTGAAGAGTCCGGTTTTTTCCTTGCGACTTGTCCGGATCGTTCGCACCGTATCGGTTACCGCTGCGTTGTCACCGGCCACTCCGACGGCACCGATGAAGCGAAGGACCTTTCCCTCGTAGACCCACGCTGACCGACCTTCGACCTCGGTGACGTGTGGCATGTGATCTTTCATTGCGCCACTCGCGTTTGAGGTAAACAGGTCTCCTGGAAGATAGTGAAAATCCAGATGACAGTCCGCAGAAATAATGTTCATGAATCCCCCTGGAAAGCAGTACTCAATATTCAGTGCAGCAAGATCGTAATGATTGAGAATTGAATTCGGAAGCGATTTTGTTCACCTGCGAAAATATTCATCCGTCCGCAATGCAATTATTGTGCAGTCGGAGATTTCGTCCTCCACCGCGCGATTGAACTTGATACACTGCAAATTTTTTTAGCCACACCGAGGTACTTGAGCGCACGAACCGAGTCTCTAGGGAACTCAGCCCTAGATGCAAGGTGAGAGCGATCGCTGCGGTTCATTCGCGCAGTACTGCGTTGATCGTCGATGTTGGTAGACGTAGTACGGGTTATCGATCTGGACCAGCTTGAAGTAGCGACGGAACCAATGCGCGAGGTGGTCCGAATTAGGAATATTGGAGTTGTTGTTGTTTGGCGCAAGTGGGGCACTTAACACCACATAGTTCGCTTTTATGAAGTACTTCTCCCACTGCAGTTTGAGCTTCGTTTGCGAGAGATTTTTCAGTTCGAGATTATTGATACCCCACGAATCGATAACCACTGGACAGTTGGCTGGTTCGGTGCCAAGCAGATTGGATCCAACGAGACCAGCCTCCTGATCCGCAATGACGCACGAACCAGCGGGGATGGTCGGGGTAATCGCCGACGGGTCGTAGGGGAACGAAGATCCAAGGATGGTGGATCTTGCCGCATACGAACTGAAGAGAAAGAGTCCGATCAGACAAAGTGCTGTGATGTAGAGGGTGGGTCGCCTGTTCGCAATCTTCGGGAGATATGCCGAAGCACTCTTTGCAATGAGCGAGACTGCACTCGCGACAGACAGGCAGATAAACGCTGCGGAGAAGTATGCGTAGTGGGGCCAGAAAACGGGCGATTTTAAAAACATCAACAACGATGCGATCGCGCCGGTAAAGACGAAGTAGTCGTACCTTGTGGCGAGATGCCGAGTAAAAAACACCAAAATCGCGAGCACCGCCACGACACCGATGACGAGGTGCTCGGTCAGTGACCCGGAGAGCCATGAGAACGCGCCGAGTCCCGTGATGGTCGACAGTCGCGGACCGGTTCCCGCCACACCTGAGGTTGCACGAGTGAACTGGTCGAAGATTGTTTCATGGACAAGTGCGGAGGGAGCAAGGATTAAAAATGGCAGGATCGGAACGAGTAGTCCAGCGAGGTATCCGTAGACAAGTTTCAGAGCTCTTTGGCGCAGCACGACGGCCAGAATGATGAGGGCGATGCCAAAGGGAACAATCTCCCAAACTTTGACCGCGGTACCAAATCCAAAACTCACTCCGGCGAGGATGAGCGCCTTTGATGTTGGAATCGTTGTCGCAAACGCGAGATTCACTGCGACGAGAAGAAAAAATACGACGTACGGCTCCAGCATGACCGTGTGTGTCGCCTGCTCGGCGAACGGATAGAAGGCCAACCCAGCTCCCGCGAGTAGTGCTGGGACAACTGAGGTGCGCTTGAGCGCGACGCGGTAGACCAGCAGCGAATTGGCACAGACAATGAACGCGGTGAATATGCGCGCTGCAGCGAGACCATCACCGGTGCCGAGCCATCTACCGATCCAAGCAAAGGGAACCATGAGGTAGACGATGCCGGGAGGTTGACTGAAGAAGAAGTCTTTGTAGGGCATGACACCGCTTGCAAATTCGAAGCCCGCTGCGTAGTGCACTCCATCGTCGTATTCGGTCTGGCCAAGAAGTCGAAGTGGCTGCAATAGGTAGTGCACGTTCACCGAGGCAACGGCGACGAGCACGAGCAGTGCACCGATCACCGAGCTCCATCGCATGCGTTGAAAGCGAGCGGTGACTTCAAGGCTCCTGAAGTGCGCGCTCATCTCAACCATTGACACGTGTCGGCACCTCATCTGAAAAGTTGGCTCGGCACAGTCTAAGAGGCTGCGTTGTGGCCATGTATGCCGAGGGCGATGTAAACCGGAGAGGATCTCAGGCGTCGAGCGGAAAGTTATCGAGCGATCTCGCTGGTAAGCGCTACACCCGCGGGGAAGTTCGAGCGCTTCGACGATACGCTCCCAACAGGGGGGGGTTCCAATGTCGAGGGTGAAAATTGCAATCTTGATTGGCGGTGTTCTCGTCATTGGCCTTGCCTGGGCGCTTGTCGTTGTTACGAGCGGATCTACCAGTGCACAGCCGGAGGCATCTGCCTCATGTCTGGTCCCGGCTGGTGGTGGTCCGGGCTATGGCGCGTCGATCTCTAACCGCCAAGATGGTAAGACGATCTGTATAAAACGGGGCGAACGCCTTGCAGTATTTCTCAGCACTGGGCAGCGAACTGGATCTCCATGGAGTTCGATACAGCTCTCTCGGCCAGGGATCTTGCGGGTGGCTCCGCTCACTCTGATGTTGAGCAGAGGCGTTACCGCAAAAAATTTCCTCGCGGTCAGTAGTGGCCGAGTTCGATTGACCTCACAGCATCCAGCCTGCGGACCGCCTGCACCCGGTCAGGCAACCTGTAATGCAATTCAACTTTGGCAGGTGGTCATCATCGTTCGGCCCTAATCGACAATTGCCAGATGATCTGCCTATTGCTCACGGGTTATTCCTGCGCTTGAGATTGCTCACCCAGGCAAGAATGACCCCTTCGCACTGGTTCGGCCAGCCATGGCGGAGGTGGGTGGCGATATTGGCTGATTCTCAGGAGGGAGCGATACCCTGAGGAGAGAGGAGGGTGTACGCACCCGGACTGGCCCGGTGTCGTTGCAGTTTCGGCCCGTCAAGAGTGGATGCGTTTGGTCATTTCGATTGTTGCCGCATAGCTGTACAGATCGGAGCAATGATGAGCGATATTGACAAGGTGAACACCATCGAGCAGGAGATCAGCACTGTTCAAGAGCAGTTACGGCTGGGCCCAGGATTTCATGCAGCCGATCAGCCCCATATCGTCGACGTACTTTCGTCGCTCGACCGCCATCTCGCTCATTGGCGGCCCGAGTCGGTGGATATTCGTGTCTCGGTGAAAGAGCGCGATACCCCAAACCAGCGAACCACCCTCGAACTTTGGCTGCCGGGTTGGCACCCTCTCCTTGCCCACTCTCAAGAACGCGAGATTGAGGCAGCATTGATCGATGTTCGCAAGGTGATGATTCGCGAGATTGAAGAGGAGAGATCTCGTCGAGAGCCACACAAAGGAAGCGCCCACCAGATCCGTTAACACGGGAGCCCTATTGGGCTGGTGGTGCAGGTTTCAGATCGCCGCCGCGTCAGCCATGATGGTTGAGTGAGCTGCCGTGACTCTCGCGGCGGGGATCGAGAGGTCACCGCTGAGGAGCTGCCCGAGCGCCCTGCGTTTGTCGGCACCCGAGATCAGCCAAAGGATCTCGTCGGCCCGTTCGAGCGCGGGATAGGTGAGGGTCATCCGCTGGTGACCGTCATAGATTCCTGTGGTTGCGACAGGGCGGTCAGTGATATCGAGCACCGCATCGCCCGGTACGAGCGATGCGGTGTGACCATCTGGACCAAGACCAAGATGAATAAGGTCGAACCGCGATGGCAGCAGGTTGCCATAGTTTTTAGTCGCGACTGCGAGGTCGCTGTCGTTGACCGGCATCGGTTGGATCGTGACCTGCACAGTACTCAGGCTGCTTGCAAGATGAGTGAGGTTCCGATCGGGATCGCCAATCGGCGCGATCCGTTCGTCGACCTGGTAGATGACAAAACTCTCCCACGGGACATCGAGAGTGGTGAGCTTGGCAAACATCGCCCAAGGAGTCGAACCACCACTGACGGCGAAGTGAAAGGTCTTTCCCCGTTGTGATGCGAGTTGGGCACGTTTGACAACGAACTGCGCGGCATGTTCGGCGAGTGCGTGTGCGTCGTCGAACCGCTGCAATTCGTGGTGCATGCTAGAACTGTTTCTCGACGTGACCACCGAACTCGGAGCGCATCGCGGAGAGTACCTTCGCGGTAAATCCACCCTCACCACGTGATTCATAACGCTGCCATAGCGCTGCACTGATTACCGGTGCTGGCACGGATTCGTCGATCGCTGCCTGTACTGTCCAGCGGCCCTCGCCGGAGTCCGATACGCGACCACTAAAGTCCGAAAGCTCGGGCGAACGAGCAAGAGCATCTGCCGTGAGATCGAGTAGCCACGATCCAACGACCGATCCATGACGCCACACCTCGGCAACCTCGGGAAGATCGATGTCGTAGGCGTAGACCTCTGGCTCGCGTAGTGGAGCCGTCTCGGCATCACCCTGTTGAGTGAGTTTGCCGACATTCGCGTGCTTGATGATGCTGAGTCCCTCAGCGATGGAGGCCATCATCCCGTATTCGATCCCGTTGTGCACCATTTTGACGAAGTGGCCAGCGCCATTTGGCCCACAGTGCAGGTAGCCCTCGGGTGCGGTGCCAGTCGTGCGTGTCCTACCCGGAGTGGGTTCAACCCCGCCGACTCCCGGCGCAATGGACTTGAAGATGGGATCGAGGCGGGTGACCACATCGTCCTCTCCACCGATCATCAGACTGTATCCACGCTCAAGACCCCACACGCCACCACTCGTTCCACAATCGACATAGTGGAGGACATTCTTTTCTAGCTGTTGAGCACGTGTTATGTCGTCACGGTAGTAGGAGTTGCCCCCATCGATCACCACGTCTTCGGGTGCAAGGTGCGGAACGAGATCATCGAGGGTGCCCTGGGTAAATGCTGCGGGAAGCATGAGCCAGATGGCACGGGGTTGCTCGAGCTTTGCGACCAGCTCTTCCAGTGAACTTGCTCCGACCGCGCCCTCCTTCTCGAGATCCTTCACTGCCTGGGTATTGATGTCGTAGACCACGCATTGGTGTCCGTCGCGCATTAGGCGTCGAACGATGTTTGCGCCCATTCTTCCAAGGCCAACCATCGCCAGCTGCATCGGGTGATCAGTTGCCATAGTGTTCTCCATTTTTTTTGAGGGTGCGATATCGGCGGATCAGCGTTGATGTCGATGAGTCGTGATCGAGTGTTGGCTCAGATTCGCTGAGAAGTTCAGGGGTGATCTTTGCGGCGAGGATCTTGCCGAGTTCGACCCCCCACTGATCGAATGAATCGATACCCCAGACAGTGCCCTGAACAAAGACCGAGTGCTCATAAAGTGCGACAAGTGCCCCAAGGATGCGCGGTGTGAGCACCTCGGCAAGGAGCACGTTCGTCGGTCGGTTCCCCTCCATCACTCGGTTGGCGACGATGTCTTCCAGACTCCCATCGGCGTGGACCTCGTCTGCAGTCTTGCCAAAGGCAAGCGCTTGGGCCTGTGCGAAGACATTTGACGAAAGGATGTCGTGGTGCTCACCGAGCGGGTTGAGGCTGTTTGCAAAGCAGATTAAATCGAGTGGGATGATCGTCGTTCCCTGATGGATCAGTTGGTAGAAGCTGTGCTGTCCGTTTGTACCGGGCTCGCCCCAGTAGATGGCGCTGGTGTCGTAGTCCACTCGGTCACCCTCGTTGGTGACATGTTTCCCATTCGACTCCATTGTGAGCTGTTGGAGATAGGCGGGCAGGCGCTTTAAGTACTGGTCGTAGGGCATAACGCCTGCGGTTGGGAACTCAAAGAAGTTGCGATACCAGACGGCCAACATGCCCATAATGACGGGCAAGTTCCGTTCGATCGGTGTGGTGCGAAAGTGCTCGTCCATCTCATGGAAGCCCGCCAACATCTCCATGAAATTTTCTGGTCCAATCGCCACCATGGTGGAGAGTCCAATCGCTGAATCCATCGAGTAGCGGCCACCGACCCAGTCCCAAAATCCGAACATGTTCGTGCTCTCGATGCCAAACTCGCGTACCCGATCCTCGTGAGTCGATACTGCAACAAAGTGTTTGGCGACCGACTCCTCGCCGAGTGATCCAACGATCCATTCTCGGGCAGATTGAGCGTTGGTCAAGGTCTCAAGTGTCGAGAAGGTCTTTGAGGAGACGATAAAGAGTGTCTCTGCCGGGTCAAGATCACGGAGGGCCTCGGCGAGATCGGTCGAATCGACGTTTGAGACAAAACGAAAGGTCAGGTCGCGTCGTGAGTAGTGACGGAGCGCCTCATAGGCCATCACGGGGCCGAGATCTGATCCACCGATCCCGATGTTGATGATGTTCTTTATCGGCAGTCCGGTCTCGCCCCGCCATTCGCCAGATCGGATGCTGTTGGAAAACTTTGTCATCTGATCCAGCACTCCGTGCACCTGTGCCACGACGTCAACTCCATCAAGGATGACCGAAGAGTCCTTTGGCATGCGAAGAGCGAAGCTCAGGTCGGCGCGGTTCTCCGAGACGTTGATATGCACGCCTTTGAACATCTGATCGCGTCGTACGGGAACTCCAGACTCATTCGCGAGATTGAAAAGAAGTCGCATCGTCTCATCGGTAATTCGATTCTTGGAGTAATCGAGGTACAGACCAGCAGCCTCCACAGTCAGTCGCTCGCCACGGTTGGCATCTGTGGAGAACAGCTCTCGCAGATGTATTGATGCGAGCTCACGGTGATGGGCGGTAAGAGCTCTCCATGAAGATCGTTGGCGTAGCGGAGTGAATGGCATCTCTAATTCTTGCTCATTTCGTTACTTTGCGGCTGCCGCTTCGATCTTTGCGAGCAGCTCCGTCCAGGACTTCACAAAGGCTTGCGCCCCATCTTTTTGAAGTTGCTTGCCAAGAGCGCTGATATCGATCCCGGCTGCCGCAAACTTCTCTTTTCGTTCCAGATAGTCGCCACCATCTGTGGGAAGCGACGCACCGATCTCACCGTGATCAAAGAACGCCTCAATCGTTGAGTCGGGCATCGTGTTGATCGTAAAGGGCGAGGCAAGCCCTTTGATATAGAGCGTGTCCGAGGCCTTGGGATCTTTGGTCTTGGTGCTCGCCCACAGGAGGCGCTGCATGCGTGCGCCACTATTCGCGACCCGCTGAAAGCGTTCCGAACTCATGATCTCGCAGTAGGTCCGGTATGCCTCAAGGCTTACCGTGAGTCCGAGCTCATTTTGAAGCTCCTCTGGCACCTTTGTCGCGATCGCCGCGTCCCACCGGGAGATGAAGAGCGAGGCAACCGAAGAGACCGCGGGATTCAGTCCAGCAGCGATACGTCGCTCGACGCCACGGAGGTAGGCCTCAAAGCAGGCAACGTACTGATCGACATCAAAGAGCAGAGTGACGTTGATGGGAACGCCCGATGCGATGCACTCCTCGATGGCGGGGAGTCCCTCAGGTGTGCCAGGGATCTTGATGAACAAATTTGAGCGCCGAGCACGGCCATGAAGCTCCTTTGCCCACTCCACGGTCTTATCGGTGTCATACGCGAGGAGAGGTGAGACCTCGAGAGATACCCAGCCATCGACCCCATCGGTACGCTCATGGACCGGGGCAAACAGGTCCGCCGCCCGTTGGAGATCCTCGATCGCCAACGTAAAAAAGAGATCCTCTCCAACGATCCCCTGCTTTGCCAGCGAGGCGATCTCCCCGTCATAGAGGCCGCTTGCGATGGCAGCATCAAAGATCGAGGGATTTGAGGTCAGTCCGGTTACCGAGTACGTGTCGATGTACCGCTGGAGCTGTCCATCATCGAGCATTGCTCTGGTGATGTTGTCGAGCCAAAGACTCTGTCCAAGGTCGTGCAGTTTTTGGGTTGAACTCATCTATCTCCCCTTGTTCTCGTTGATCTCTGACGGGTGATGCGGATGACACCCTCTAATGGAATACTGCGCGCTGTGGCTGCCCTTCAGGACGAATGCACTGATCTTGCCTATCTTCGACGGTAACAGCGACACCCCAGTATTGCGTCATCGGCGATGGTTAAATTTTGATGTCTCAAGCAGATAGGAGGACTCTTCCTGTGGATACGTTGTGCTCGCGCCTGTCGCCATTTCGCTATCGCTCGTTGACGATCTTCACCGAAAGGTCGCCATCGTTTGCCAGGATCTCGACCTCGTGGTTGCCCTTCGCGTCGCGCACAACGCGAAGATCGACAGATGACTGTCCTACCCGGAGCTTGTGGACAGTCACCTCCGACATCCAAACAGGCAGTGCCGGCCTAAGGAAAATTGCGTTTCTCTGAGCGTCAGCATCAAGGCCGATGAGCGTAGAGACAAGGTGAATGATCGCTCCAGAGGACCACGCCTGCGGCACGTTCGCTCCGAGGTACTGCACGGGAAATGCGCCTGGATCACGGGTAAATCCGGCAAAGAGTTCGGGTAGTCGAAGTGAGGCAAACTTCGCAGTGGCGTCGAAGATGCCGGAAGCTACTTTGGCTGCCTCCACCCCGTATCCATAGTTTTGAAACCCTGCCGCAGCGATTGCGTTGTCATGTGGCCACACCGACCCACGCTGGTAGGAGAGCGGATCGTAGGCGACATGATCAGACGAAAGGGTGCGGATTCCCCATCCACTCCACATATCATCCGCCATCATCCGCTTCACGACGCGCCCGGCCCGGTCGGGATCGATATCGATCAACCAGAGAAGGTGTCCCGCATTGGAGGCAACGGAGTCGATCGGTCGCTTATCGCCGTCGAGACCGAGGTAGTAGGTGCCCTCGGACTCCCACCAAAAACGCTCCTCAATCTGATTGAGCAACCGATCTGCCTCGCTGCGAAGGCGGCTCGCGATCTTCGTCTCTTCGTAAACTTCTTCAAGGACATCCGCCCAGGCGCGTTTCGCAGCAACCACGATCGCCTGATGCTCACAGAGTGCGATCGGGAGTTTTGCAGGCGATCCATCGCTCATTACAATCGCGTCTCCGGCATCCTTCCAACCTTGGTCGAGGTAGCCATTTGGTGCACGGGTCTGGTACTCCTGCAGACCGTCGCCATCAAGGTCACCATCGGTGTCGATCCACGACAGTGCTCGCTCGACATGTGGCCGTATGGCATCGATCGAGCGCCGGTCGCCATGCCAACGCCAGGCGCGCGCTGCAACGAGTACAAAGAGTGAGGTGGTCTCGTGTGCTCCGTAGTAAGGAGTGTGCGGGATGAGTTTGAGTGCGGCGAGCTCGCCATGACGCACCTCATGTTCGATCTTGCCGGGCTGCATATCTCGACTGTCGTCGTAGGAGTCTGCTTGGAGCGCGGCCAGAGCGCGAAGGCTTCCGAGAGCGAACCTGGGCGACAGCGCGGGTGTTTGCAGCGCGACGATGAGCGCATCTCTGCCAAAGAGGCTGACGAACCACGGGATTCCGGCCGCAGGTACCCACGATTCGATGTCATGCATGGCGGACCCGGGGGCAGCGAGTTCGTCATGGTGATAGAGCCGAAGTCCGGCGAGGTCATCGGTTGCTTGACGGACTGCCTGGTTGACACCGGGATCGGACGTATCAAAGGTCGTTGCTTGATCTATCCACTGCTGACCACTCACCTCACTGATCGAGGTTGGCTTTAACAGGTCGTGGCAGGGCCGAGTGACCGTGCGTTCGATTCCATCGATGATCGGTACCCAGTGCAGGCAGGTGTGCCAGGTGTCGCCTGGTGTGAGATTGATCCGAAAGAGGAGACCGCCGTTGGCGAACTCGGGAGGTGAGTCGTTTGTGTTGACCTCGATGATGAGCGATCGTGCAAAGGTCTGATTGAGGTAGTTCGTCGTGAGCCGGAGTCGTTTCTCGTCCCAGTCGCTCCGTATGGATCCTCTTCGGATGCGGCGGTGTCCTTTGACATCAAATAGGTCGGCAAAGTCCGACTCGATACTTACCTCGAGGTCGATGACGACGGGTATCCGTCCGTTGTTCGTCAGGTCATAATCTTCATGCATTCCGGGACCGATGCACCGATCAAGCCGAAGGTGCATGCTGTTTTGAGCGATCTGATTGCCGTCACTTCCTACGAGTTCCGGGTTGGTGAACTCCGAACGTGAGGAGTGATGGTCTACCGCTGCGCTGTTGAGGAGTACGGGCCGATCGCCGCCAAGCTTGAGCCGGTAACCCGAGACCAAGCGGGTGTCGTCGACGAAGTAGCCCTGTTCCTTTGTGCCAGAGATCTCCGCAGAGAGCTCGCAGATCGCGACCTCATCGTCAAAGTGCGTCGATATGACTGGTGGCCCGACTGAAACCTCCACGGGTCTTCCTCTCTTTGGGATCTAAAGTGTGGCTGCGAGCCAACGGGCACAGCCAATGAGCCCGGCGTTATCGCCGAGAACCGCCTGAACCATTGGGATCGCGGGCGGGTGAGCAATACACATGTGCTCGATCGCCTTGGTGAGCGCAGCGAAATACTCCTGCTGTAGACCAATTCCTCCGCCAAGTACAACGAGTTCCGGCGAAAAGCAGGTGATCAAGTTCGTAATGCCGATTGCGGTGGCAAATACTGAATCGCTCCAGATCTTGGTCGCCCGCTCGTCGCCCTTTTGTTTGAGCTCATCGATCTTCTCGCCAGTGATCGAGCCAAGTCCAGCGGCACTTGCCATACGTGCCATTCCCGATCCAGCGGCGATCTCCTCGAGCGTCGCAGGAAGATCCTCACGCTCCGCCTCACGGTCGATGATGGTGTGGCCAAGTTCGGCAAGCGATCGTGCGCCTCGAATGAGTTGACCGCTATAGACCAGTCCTGCTCCGATGCCGGTGGAGACCGTGATGTACGCCACGTCGCGATGATCTCGGCCAGCGCCGAAGTATGCCTCGCCGACAGCCGCGACGTCCGCGTCATTCGCGATCCGTACGGGAAGGCCAATCTTGTTAGTGAGCTGTTGCTCGGAGAGCTGGGCATGCCATGTTGGAGGCAGATTTGGGCCAGACAGCAACCTTCCCGCTGCGTAATCAACCTGGCCAGGCAGACCGATGATGACGGTGGTTGGGGCCAGGAGATTGTGCCGGTTGTTTGCCACTGACCTGATGAGGTCGGTGAGCGCATCGGTCGTCGTAGCATCGCGGGGAGTTGGTTGCTCCTCACGGTGAATGATCTTGCCTGCCGCGGTCACAAGCGCCGAGCGCATATGGGTGCCACCGATGTCTGCGGCGACGGTGATCTCCTCGTTGTCAATGGTCATCAGGTTTTAGAGACTCGTGGGATTGAGGAGAGACAGACGTGCAAATTCGAACGATTGCGCGTCAGTGGTAACCATTACTTTGCAAGACTATCGGCACCATTCCATGGAGCGTCAGCTCACGGAGCGGTGGGTCATCGGGCGCCGACCATATGGCTGCATCGGGGGGATGAGGGGGATGAGCTTCCTATTTGGGAGCTGCACAGCACGTCGCGCTGGAAGGGTTACTGGCTCTCGATTGTGAAGGATCTGAAGAGGCTTACCCTCGACCAGTTGGTAGGAGGTCTCTTCAGGCATGATGACGATCCGAATCAATCTTCCAAGCATCGATAGTGTGATCGCCAGGCGGGTGATTCCCCCTGGCAGACAGGGGGCGAAAGAGATCATCCCGTCCCACTCGCGCATCCCTGCGAACCCACAGACAAGTGCATTCCAGGTTCCGGCGAGCGAGGCCATGTGCAGGCCGTCTCGGGTGTTCTGCGCAAGGTCGCGTAGGTCAAGGAGTGCCGCCTCGCCGAGGTAATCATGGGCAAGCTCAAGGTGTCCAACCTCCGCTGCGATGACCGCCTGCGTCGACGCGGAGAGCGAGGAGTCGCGAACGGTTAGCGCCTCGTAGTATGCGAAGTTTCTCGCCTTCTCCTCATCGGTAAAGGCATCAGTTCGCAGGTGCATTGCCAACACGAGGTCGGCCTGCTTAATGACCTGCTTGCGGTAGATGTCGAAGTAGGGGAAGTGCAGGAAGAGAGGATACTGGTCCTCGGTGGTGTTCTCGAAGTCCCACACCTCATGGCGGGTGAATCCCTCTGACTGCGGATGGATTTTGAGAACGTCGTCGTAGGGGATGTACATCGCCCGTGCTGCGTCGCGCCAGGTCGCCATCTCCTCTTGATCGATGTGCAACCTTCTTGCCTCATCGGGATGACGTTGCGCAGCATCAGCGGCACTTACGAGATTATGTTGCGCCATGAGATTGGTGTAGACGTTGTTGTCAGCGATCGCCGAGTACTCATCAGGACCAGTGACTCCATCGATACGGAATCTGCCTTCGACATCGTGGTGGCCAAGGGACCGCCACAGCCGAGCCGTCTCCGCGAGCAGTTCGAGTCCCATGCGCTTTTCAAAGTCCGTGTCACCCGTCGCTGCAACGTAGCGAACGACCGCGGCGGCGATTCCCGCACCAACATGGAACGCCGCGGTTCCGGCTGGCCAGTAGGCGGAACACTCAGCACCGTTGATCGTCCGCCAGGGAAAGACCGCACCGCCAAGGCGGAGAAGGCGAGCGCGATCACGTGCGGTCGGCAACATCTCGTACCTCCATCGCAGCGTGTGCGCGACGGCCTCCGGCACGGTGTAAGTCAGCATGGGAAGGACAAATGTCTCGGTATCCCAGAAGGCATGACCGTCATAGCCAGGACCGGTGAGACCCTTTGCTGGAATTGCCCGGCCCTCGGCGCGGATACCTGCTTGGAAGACATGGAAGAGCGAGAAGCGGATCGCCTGCTGGATCTCGGGATCACCGTCAACCTCAACATCAGCACGCTCCCACAGTCGGTCGAGGGCAGTTCGCTGTTCGCTAACGAGACCATCCCATCCACTGTGACGTGCTGACTCGAGCGCGGCGGCCACTTGATCACGCATCGCTGACTCTGATCGCTCTGCAGACCAGCCGTAGGCAACAAATTTTGTGATCTTTAGTTTCTGCCCGGGCTCGAGTGTCGCGCTATAGGTCGCGCGACCAAGATCGGGGAAACTCTCCGTCGAAACCTGAACGTTGGCCTGACACTCCACATGGTGGTCCATCGCCGCAGCGACGCGAAGACGGCTGATCTTCGTGGAGTGGATCAGCGTCGCCTTCATCTCTGAGGAGTAGTTCGTCTCCGCCTGCAACGGTGCTTCGAGGACTGCCGAGACCCGCGGGTCTCCGCTTCTTGGCGGGAGGACCTCGTTGGTCACGAGTTCGGACTGGATGACCACGTGAAGCGTGGAGTCGATCGCCTCAACCTCATAGGTAATGGCACCGATCGAGCGTTGGGTAAACGAGACCAGGCGAGTGGAACGAACACGGATGCCCTGGCCCTCGGGTGATGCCCAGTCGACCTCACGGCTGAGAAGACCGGTGCGAAAGTCCAAGGTACGCGTGTGCTGGCGAAGTTGGCCATATCGGATATCAAAGGGCTCATCGTTAACGAGCAGGCGGATCAATTTTCCGTTCGTGACGTTGATGACTGTCTGGCCATCCTCTGGGTAGCCGTAACCAGCCTCCGCGTACGGAAGTGGCCGAGTCTCGTAAACGCCATTGAGGTAGGAGCCCGGTTGACCGAAGGGCTCGCCCTCGTCAAGGTTCCCGCGCCACCCGATGTGACCATTTGAGAGCGCGAAGAGCGATTCGCTCTGCGCAAGGACATTGAGATTGAGGTGGGTCTCCCGAAGCGCCCAGGGGTCGACCGGGTAGGCGGACTGATCGATCATGGTTTCCTTAGGAGCTGTGCAAGGTCGGTGACGACCGTGTCGGCACCGTGTTTGTAGAGTGCGGCAGTCTGACCAACACGGTCGACGCCCACGACGAAGCCAAATTGGCCGGCGCGGCCAGCCTCGACTCCAGCGAGCGCATCCTCAAATACGGCAGCCTGGTTGGGCTTGAGGTTGAGGGCCGTTGCTGCTGCGAGGAAGGTATCCGGTGCGGGTTTGCCGGCGAGGTGCTCCTGTTGCACGGTGACGCCATCGACGCGCAGTTCAAACAGATCGGCGATACCTGCGGACTGGAGTACCGCCTCGCAGTTTGCGCTTGAAGAGACAACGGCACGGCGAAGGCCGGCATGTTGGACGGCATGGAGATAGGCGATCGATCCGGCATAGGGGGTCACGCCCTCGGTGGCAATTTTTTTCAGCACGAGTGCGTTCTTCGCGTTAGCAAGGCCGTTGATCGTCTCTGCCCCCGATGGGTCACCAGCCTTTCCCTCGGGAAGCGCGATGTGACGTGAGTTAAGAAAGGCTCGGGTTCCGTCGAGGCGTGTTTTTCCATCGACGTAGGCGGTGTACTCACTCTTGATATCAAAGGGAACAAAGGGGTGTCCGTTCCTCGTTGCCTGGGCTGCCAAGAATGCATCGAACATCTCCTTCCACGCGGCTGCATGGACCGATGCCGTATCGGTCAGCACGCCGTCGAGATCAAAGAGACATGCCACGATCTGTGTTGGGAGTCCGAGGTCAGTCAACTCTGGTGCGGTCTCGGTCATCGTGGCGCGACAACGTTCGAAGAGTTCGGATTCATCTGCGCACATGAATATGTCCGACTACTTCTTACTGGTGTCACCACGGCCTCCTTGCCCAAGACTCTACGGCGAATGTCTCAGGGTCACTATGCATCTCGCCAACTGGTCAACGTTTCGTGCTGATCGATCTCATCGGGAGAGTGGGCAAGGACGAGATTCTACGAACTCACCCCAGGTGCAAGACGCGCAAGCGCGCTGGTGATTGCCTGTCGTCCAGAGACGATGGTCTCGGCGACGTTGCCTCCGCTTGGGTACATTCGGGTCCATATCGAACCCATCTCTCCGGCGCCGTAGAGGCCTGAGATCGGAGAACCGTCGGGGCGGATGATCTCACCGAGGGCGTTTCGACGCGGACCACCTTGCGTGTTGACCAGCGTCGGTGAAACGGCAATCGCGTAGTACGGAGGACAGGCAAGCTCGCGCATCTTATTGGCCGGCCGACCGAATTGATCTGTCGTGCCCGATGTCGCGCTCTATCAAAAGCTTTCGGGAGATAACCCAGTCCATATGCTTCACCCCGCTGCTGACTCATGGACCACCGGTGACGAATTTTGGTTCGGTGCAAAACAGAATGAGTTCAAACGAGCGGGCACCGTGCCGCAGTTCACTCCTACTGGCAATATGCCAATCGCGGTAAAGTTCAATCCAAAAGCCTCGTACTTCGATTCAGCGAACGACTACCGAGTTGGTTTTCATTCGGGATACGAGGGACCGTTGCTTGACCTACGACCAGAGCAGGGACCTTCGCTCCCACCATCTTCGCCCTAGAGGCGAGACGAGGACGCAAAGTCGTCAATCGTGCTTAATGGTGGGTTCAGTCTCGGCATTGGCAAACTGGGCCTCTTCAGCACTTGAGGGCTGGCGGACAAAATATTTGCTGAGTGTCTCAACCTGTTGCTGGTAGTTCGACCCAATGCGATGTCCATAGTGAGTGCTCGGCGCCTGGATCATCCACTCAAAGGTGAGTTTGCAAACCGGTTGACCATGCTCAACGAGGAATGGCACATCATGTGCACGGATTTCAAGTGCTGCTCGCGATCCCCTTAATCGACCCGCGGGGTCATATCCAAATCCTGGATCGAAAAACCCGGCGTAATGAGTTCGTAGCTCTCCGCTGGTTGGATCGTAGGCCGTCATCTCTGACGCAACGTCTGGTGGGATCGATACAAAATCTCGAGACATGATGAGATAGAAGTCGTTTGGATCAAGTATGAGTCGGCCTTCAGGATCTGGGTAAACCGTGTCCCAGAACGGTTCGGGTGGTATTGCCTCCGAAGTAGTCATATCAAGGAGCGGCGCATTCTTTTTGGCTTTGTATCCGATCCTCGTCCGGTTCCCAATGCCTCGCACATCAAGGCCGAGGAAGAGGCCGTTCGAAAGGGGTAGTTCATCCTCAGGCACCGCGCGGCCGGCCCGGTAGATAATGGGTCGGGCCCGATGCAGCGTTCGTATCTCGTCATCGGACAGGTCTGGGTTGCCCGCGATTAGGCGTAGTTGGTTCAGCGTGAGGTCTTCGCGGACCCGGATGGGAAAAGACAGGGGGACCACTTCAAGGTAGAGACGACCGTGGTACCCGGCCGGTATCTCATCGAATCGGTTGCCGTCTTCGGTAAGCAGCCTTGTGAAAACGTCCAAGCGGCCCGTCGAACTTTTTGGGTTTGCTCTTCCTCTGATGTTGGCGGGGAGAGCGAGTTGCTCTTTCAAGGGGATGAGGTATGGCCGGTTCGCTTCCAGAACTGCGCCCTCAGCTTTGAGGTCCAGTTCGTTTATGGCGAAATCTTTGAGGCGTCTCTCGACTCCGTCGTCACCCGGCAGAAAGCTGCATTGAATCCGGTATGCGATATCGCCTAGCCGAAGATCAAGGCTTGCTGGTTGAAAATTCTCAACCGGGATCTCAGAATCAGCACTAAAGATGGAAGCGTCATCTTTGAAATCCAGGAGTGTCTGGATAGGCAACACGCCTCTGTTGGTGATCAAGCTCAACATTGGTGAGATCCACACAATACGAGAGGCATGGCCAATAGTAACCCGACCTCGATCTTGGGCATCGCCTGATTCGAGCGTGATACGAAAGCGTTCCACCGTAATTGGTGATCTGGACTGGGATTAGTTGAGCAGACTCGCGGGTAGGAAGCATCGACCGCTGCTATCTACCGGCATGTGCTCCTCCTCTCCTACGGTTCATCTCTGTTCGCGTGGACGCGTCGGGAGCAGTGGGTGATCCATCGACAAGGGCTATTCGCTCTGCGGTAGGTACGACGAAGCGCAGATCGTTGGCCGGCGACAAGATCATCCACGAGGCAATCGAGGAGATCGATGTAGTTGGTCCGTATTCAGATGCTTTGGAGGGATTTCCGTCCTTTCGCATGGATGACCGGTGCAAATTCAGGAAATCTTTCCGGCGGATTAAAGATGAATGCTCACGTCCAGAGGCGGCGACAATGGATTCGTTGACATGAATGGTTTGGTCTTCGAAGTCGACGTCGCGCCACCGTAGGGCACATGCCTCTCCCCGTCGCATTCCTGTCGCCACGATTAATGAGAAGAACGTCAGAAGATGTTGACTATCAGTTTTTGCTCCACGGAGTAACGAACGCACTTCTTCGAGCTCCGGGGCTCGGACGCTGGCTTGTCCGGCAATTCCCCATGAGGGGAGCTCAGTGTCCGCGATCGGGTTCGGGAGAGTGTTGCCGCTCCAACGTCGGGCGAGGTGACAAGCTCTGGCCATTACCGCTCGCACCTGATGCACGCTCGACTGTGAGAGACCGGCGTTCTTCAAGTTGCGCAAGAAACGCTCGACTTCGTAAGGGCTGAGCAAGACGATCTTCTTTTTGCCGATGCTGGGAGCGATGTGGACCTTGACGATGCTCTCATAACGCCTTGTGGTCGAAGGTGAGAGGTCCTCCCAGCCGTTCTCGCGCCAAGCATTGATGGCGTCGTTGATCGTGGTGTTTGGTCCCCAGTCGGCCCCTGGTTCTGGGGTGATCCTTCGTGTTAGCCCTTGCTCTGCTACTAGTCGGGCTAGTTCGCGTTCTGCTGCGCGGCGCGAACCGCGAAATTTCAGATGGACATGACGAACCTTCCCAGACGAGTCTCGTCCCGCGAAAACGCGAAGCTCCCAGACATCTTTACCCCGTACTAGTCGGATGCTTCCTGCCAATCTTCTTCACTCCTTACCCGATAGTTGGGTGTCTGTTGGGTGAAGAGTGCCTTCTGGCTGTACCGGGCGACCTAACGAGTCCCTGACCTGGGATTATGAGTGGGGCCGGTGGGTATCGAACCCACGACCAAGGGATTATGAGTCCCCTGCTCTGACCACTGAGCTACGGCCCCTCGAGAGATGAATGCAAAAATTTTGCCCGCTCTCGGCATTCATCCTAAGTTGTCACCACGCTTAAGAACTGCACTGATCGAATGATGAGCAGTCGCCCCTGCGATACAGCATCAGTCCCCTCGCCGGTGTCTATCCGGCTCCAACGTACTGACGACGGCTCAGGCTTACGCTCAGCCCTCGTCGGTTTGGATGGATTGGACTGCCCCCACTATTGACACCAAAGCAGTAAGGCTCCTTTACAAGAGCCAGTACTTGTGATGCTCTCGTTGAATCAATCCGCGATGGAATCGCGCCCCAGGCAACGACAACAAGGTCGGACCTTCCTATCTCGGCCAAGATGTGCTCATCATTGCTTGGACCAACGACGTCCACACCACTGCGGGCAAGCGCGATGAGCGCAAGCGGATCGCGATGTCTGTAGGCGAAGAGATTGACGAAGGCAACTTCACCGATCTCTCCATTGGAACAGAGCCACGTCATGCATCTCCCAGTTGTTGGGTCCGCTCGATCGCCGCGGTGAACTGGATTGTGGAGGATGACTGTTGCGCGCCGAAGTCCTGTTGTTCGAGTTCGGATGAACGTATAGCGATAACGAGGATCAGATGAATCGTCTGAGCACACACTCGCAAATCCATCACGTTTCGTCGTCACCATGTTGCACAATAACTTGTGACTCTGGAGCTAAGGGGGCGTTGAGCTTGTCAAAGTGGCCTGTTATAACGGGGCTTTGTCGCTATTTCTTTGGCTAGAAAAAAAAAATTGTTGATCTGTTGTGAGTCGGTGGGGCCTCACTGCCGAAGTCCACCTAAGAGTGCACGGCTTGGATCAAATTTGTACGCGTTTCGTTGTTTTTCCTGCATAACACGGCATTTTGGAAAAATTCGGTACTTGCAAGCGAGATAAAGAGCGTTACCATATCAACCGAGGGAGCGTTGACTCTCGACCGACAGATGGTCGCTTACGGTCGAGACGAGCTAATAGCGAATCCACCCCTTTCCGCAATGGAGAGATAAGGAGTGGGATTCGTGATGAATATTAGACGACCGCAAAACTTTGGTATTGGTCTCATCAAGGGAGCGCGCCGCCGCGCCGCACTCGCATCGGTGACCCTTGTTGCTTCGTTCGCATTTGTGTTTGTTGGTGCGACCGTTGCATCGGCCCATGCGAACCTTCTGAGTGGGTCTCCGGTTTGTACAAATGGGAGTTGGGTCGTCACATGGACGATCACCAACGACTTCAATGAGACAGAGTCGGCAACTGTTACCGGCACAAGTGTTCAACACGGAACCGCACTGCTTTCGAACATCACGCCGTTGTCGGTGAACGTCGGCGTAACCGTGAACTATCCAAACAACCCACTTGGAACCGGTACCGTGGTTGAGACTCTTCCAGGAACCGACACTGGCACGGTTCAACTCAACATCTCCAGTCTGTGGAGTGATCAGTTCAGTGCACCGGCACAGGGGACAACCACACTTCCGAATATCTGCAAGGCACCTTCGACCACAACTACGCAGTCCTCGCTGACTGGCAACGCCAACCCAGTAAGTTCGAACGGAACAGCCTTTGATGTTGCGACCGTCTCTGGAAATGCTGGCGTAGCTCCAACAGGGAAGATCAACTTCTACGACTGCTTCAGCACCACGGCCTCACCGACCAACTGTTCTGCTTCAAATGGAGCTCCTGTAGGTGGCGATGTATTTCTTAGCCATGGTCAATCGACCACGACCTCGACAGCAACGTCAGCGACGATTCAGGCGAACGCGGCCGGTTTCTACTGCTTCTTCTCGAGCTACTCCGGCGACGAGAACTACTCGCCCTCGTCTGATAGCAACTCCGTTCCTGAGTGCTTCAGTGTTGTTAAGGCTGCCTCCCTTACCGGTACGCAGTCATCGTTGATTGGCAGTGTCAATGTGACTCCGAATGGGACGGCAACCGACACGGCTACGGTCTCCGGTACAGCTGGCGTGGCCCCAACAGGAACTGTCGATTTCTATGACTGCTTCAGCACGACGGTCTCACCGACCAACTGTTCTGCGACCGTTGTAACTCCAACTCCAACTCATATTGGCTCCGTCACGTTGGTAACCCAATCCAGTAGCTCAGCAACGGCTACATCGCCATCGATCTCTGCCACGGCTATTGGTTTCTACTGCTTCTTCTCGGTCTACAACGGAGATGCAAACTACAACGTGTCCTCGGACATCAGCACCACTCCTGAGTGCTTCAATGTTGGCAAGAACGTGTCGGTAACCACTACGCAGTCCTCACTCACTGGAACGAGTCCAGTTAGTGCGACGGGCACGGCCTTTGATACTGCGACGGTCACTGGTAACGCCGGGGTAGCACCGACAGGCAACGTCACCTTCTATGACTGCTTCAGCACTACGGCCTCACCAACTAACTGTTCTACGAGCGGATCGCAGATCGGTGCCGTTGCGCTAAGCCATGGAGAGTCGACCACCACGGCAACGGCGAAGTCGCCGACGATCCCCGTCAACAAGGCCGGCTTCTACTGCTTCTTCTCGGCCTACGCAGGTGACGGAATCTATGCAACTTCCTCGGACACCAGCTCGACACCAGAGTGCTTCAACGTTCTCGCAGCAGCCACGACCACGACGACCCAGTCATCGCTGAGCGGGACTGCCAATCCAGTGAGTTCGACTGGTACTGCAACCGACACAGGAACCGTCTCTGGTAGTGCAGGT
>CAIVND010000003.1 GCA_903907185.1 uncultured Acidimicrobiaceae bacterium | reverse complement strand
TGGATAATCCGTCGAGAACACCAGCTGGTCGACGCCAAAATCCTCAATCATGTGACGCACCGGATCCTCATCAGGCTCAACTGAGACAAAGCATTGGCGGCGGAAGTAGTCGCTCGGACGCATCTTTAGCTCGGTCATGAAGACATCACCTTCGAGCTCCCAATGCTCGTCCATTCGCCATAACAGCCAGGGGGCCCACGAGCAGTTCGCCTCTAAGAAGGCGATCCTCAAGTTGGGATGTCGTTCAAGGACTCCGCAACACAGAAAGCTTCCCATCGCCAACATGATCTCGAATGGCTGACCATAGATACGGCGCAATCCGATGCTCGGCATATAGTGCTCTGCGGAACGACGCACTCCCCCAGAGAGTGCCTCGTGGAATCCGACAGGGATGTTTAGCTCTTCGAGTACATCCCACAGGGGTTCGTAGTACGGATCGTGCCAATTCTTTCCGTTGACGACGTTTGCTCGAAGGAAGATTGCCTTGAATCCGAGATCATGGACGACTCGGCGACATTCACGGACCGCCTCGTCAATGTCGAAGACTGAAATCATGCCTGCACCAAAGAGACGCTCGGGACTTGGCTCACAGAAATCGAACATCCAGTCGTTGTAAGCGCGAGCAATCGCTGAGGCAAGTCGAGGTTCTCGATGTGGATGCTCGAGCGCGTGCAATCCTCGACTTGGGAATAGCACTGCGAGGTCGAGGCCCTCTTGATTCATCGCCTCGATCTGACACTCAGTAGTCCATCCACGCTGTGAGTGGTCTGCATAGAGGCGCTGATTACGCTCGAAGTTGTGACCGTTTGCAAGAATGGTCCGTGATTCTTGAGGGCCAATCGCATCTCGCGACTTTTCATCTGGCCAGATCATCCCAAGATCACGCACATTCGACGAAGTCCGACCGACCGGTGCATGGGCTTTGAACTCTTCATCAATGTACCGGGTCCAGAGATCGGGCGGCTCCATGATGTGCATGTCACTGTCAATGACCTTGAAACCATCTAACGCCATCAGTTCATTCCCCCCGGAATTGTGACGAACCCACTAGTCGCCACCTCTGTGGTGCCAATGCACCTTATGTCTACACCTGCAGATCCGCTCGAAACAAGAGTCCGGAGCGCTTTAGTGAAATTCTCAAAGGTGACACCGTCTGAACTAAGGGCGTTGAAATACGAGTAAGTCGCAAGCGGAAGGTTATGAGTAGTAGCGCAACTCCACAACGTTGTCATCAGGGTCAAGGATCTTGAGCGAATGACCGACGCCCTTCGCCCCATAGTTGGTATTCGGCGCTCGGAGAGCCCGGAACCGTCCTTCTTTCGCAATCACTTCCAGATCCGTATCTTTGACGACAAAGCAGAAGTGATCGAGATTCCTGCTGGCGCCAGGCGAGCCTGTGCCGAAATCGATAATGAAAGACTCGCTGGCGCGGGCCGATGGAAATCCGCACTCCCCACGCCGCCACTCATCCACACGCACCGGGTCAAGCCCGAGCTCGCCGCAGTAGAAGGCGAGGGAGGCCTCGATATCGCGGACGTTAAGGACAATGTGGTCGATACCTACTATGTGTGGTCCCCCCACCATCATGTCTCTCCAACTCTGTGTTTAGGGTCGAACCGAACTGTAGTGCGGTGCAAAGATCTTCCTCAAGCAGCAGCACATCGAAGGTGTGCTCAAGTTTCTGGAGATCTGGCCCAACTATTCAGACCCGTGAGTAACGAACATTCACTGGCAAGGTCGGATCGGGACTAAATCAGGCTGGAAGACTCCCTCAACCTATACTGCACCGATGAGTGAAATGGTCGATAGCGAGGAGGCTGCTCGGCGACTTGGGGTCAAATTGCCGACTCTCTACTCCTACGTAAGTCGTGGCCTCATTCAGTCCCACCCCTCACCGGAGGGGCGTCTCCGGCTCTTTGACGTCGCTGATCTCAACAAGATGGATCGCCGAGGGCGCGTCGGGCGTCAATCGAATAAGCCATCAATCCACATCCATACTTCAATTACCGAGGTAAGCGAGACAGGTCCGTCCTATCGAGGGAAGTTGGCATCGAGCCTTGCGACATCTGCATCATTTGAGGAGGTCGCTCAGCTCTTGTGGGATACCGACCAGCCGCTGAGCTGGACTCCTCTCGACCTCCCCCCACCACCAGAGGTCTCCGAACGACATCTTCTTACCTGGGCTGCAATGATGAGCGGGGCAATGGCGCCGTTGGCGTCTGACATGCGCCACACCTCGATTCTCGATATGGCAAGTCGACTCTTGCCGACAATGGTGGACTCTCTTCCTCTTCTTGGCTCGAATGTCGACTGTGAGTTGCCTCTCGATCCAGACCGATCTGTATATGGCTCACTAGCCGCTCGACTCGTTCCACGACTTACCACCCGAGCGGTGACACCCGAAATTGTGCGAGCAGTAAATGCCGCGCTCGTCATGTTGGCCGACCATGGGCTCACACCCTCGACGTTGGCGGTCCGTGTTGCCGCCTCGTCAAGAACCAATTTTTACAACGCGATGCTCGTTGGTCTTGGCGTGTCATCAGGACCACTGATCCATATGGCCACTGAACGGGCTTATGAGTTGTTGGTACTTGCTCAAGAGCGGGGAGCTGAGCAAGCAATGGACGACTCGCTTCGCCTACGCGGCGTGGTGCCAGGTTTTGGTCGCCGACTCTATCTGGGCGTGGACCCCCGATTTACGGCATTGAAGCCCGAATACGAAAAAATTGCAAGCGCCGATCAGCTCGCCATAATCGATTCAGTATTGGCACTGGCGAACGATCATCAGCTGCCCCTTCCAAACGTGGACTTCGCACTTGGAGCATTGATGTTTGCCACTGATATGACTCATACCGCGGGAGCAACGATCATCGCCATTGCCCGCACTGCTGGACGAGTGGCTCACTATCTAGAAGAACTCGAGGAATCGCCGCTGAGGTATCGTCCAGTCGCGCTCTAGGAAGTGGAGGTTTCGCGCTCTACAACGGTGGATCTGCTTCAACTCTTCGTGGAAAATCCTTCGTTCGAGTTGTCAGCTGAGGAATCGCTCTGCATGTCTCTTCGGTCATTT
>CAIVND010000002.1 GCA_903907185.1 uncultured Acidimicrobiaceae bacterium | reverse complement strand
GACATTTCGAATGCGACAGTGTTCCTACTGAGCGACGAGTCCGCCTTCGTCAACGGCGTGGTCCTTTCTGTTGACGGCGGGGCCGATAGTTCAGCGCATATGCGACGACCCAATATCCCTGATCTCCCCCAGTACACGCGCAAGCGCGAGCGAGCGCCGCAGTACTGAGGGACCGATGCGTGCGACAAGGCAACGGAAATTCGAATGAACCGACTCGACGTCCGGATTGAGGGTAGCGAATGCGAAGCGCAGCTCGGGGCCGGCGGACGAAAAACTCCGGCCCTCGGATTGCGGTGATCGGTGGTGGGCTCGGCGGAATCGCCGTATCAATCGAACTTGTTCGGGCCGGAATTGAGAGTTTCACGGTGTTCGAGCAGTCGGCGAGTTGGGGCGGCTGCTGGTGGAGGAACGACTATCCGGGAGCGGAGGTCGATACCGTCTCGGCGATCTATTCGTTCGCCTCGATGCCGAACAACTGGTCTCGCACGCATGCAGCGCGAGACGAGATGCTGGCGTATGTGGAGAGGGTGGTCGCTGAGTTCAACCTGAACGACCATTTCCGAGCAAACACCAACGTGGTGAGCGCCGAGTGGAACGAGGAAGCGCACACCTATCTCCTCCGGACTGAGGAGGGCGAAGAACTCACGTTTGACGTCGTTATTGCGGCTGTTGGACAACTCAATGTCCCCCGCTACCCCGACTGGCCGGGACTTGCGGACTTCAAAGGACCGAAGTTCCACACCGCTCGTTGGGAGCACGAGCATGATTTGACGGGCAAGCGAGTCGCCGTCGTCGGCTCCGGCGCATCGGCAGCTCAAGTCGTTCCTGCTTTGGCAGCGAAGGGCATTGAGGTCGTGCAGTTTCAACGCGAGCCAGTATGGGTTCGTCCGAAACTTGGACGCGACTTCACGGTGACTGAACGGCAGACGTGGACACCGAAGCGACAGCGGCAACTCCGGCGGAAGATGATCTTCAAGGGCGAGTGGCCTCAAATCGGCGGGCGCTGGGTACGCCAAGGGAGCAAGGTCAACGAGGGGCTCCGGAACGCGTGCGTGGCCTACCTCCACACCGAGCTCGAAAGTAGGCCCGACCTGCAGGCTGTCATGACACCCGACTATCCGTACTTCGGGAAACGTCCCGTCGTTTCCGATGACTATTTCGCGTCCCTCCTGCGTGACAATGTGCGCCTGGTCCCGAAGGGAATTGTCGCTGTGACTGAGCGGGGACCGGTAGATCAGGACGGCGAGGAGCATCCTGTCGATGTCCTGGTGATGGCTACTGGGTTTCGGGCGACTGAGTACATCTCGACCGTGCACGTCGTCGGACGCGATGGAGCGGTGCTTAAGGAGAAGTGGAACGGCGAACCGACAGCTCTGCTAGGCATCGCCGTGCCGCAGTTCCCGAACTTCTTCATGCTCTATGGGCCGAACACCACAGGCGGCGCTGTTATGACCAACTTACACAGCCAATCCGCCTACATCGTCCGGACGATCCGCAGGATGATGCGCTTCGGAGTAACTGCGATCGAAGTCCGACCGTATTTTACGGAAGGGTACAACAGGTGGTTGCAGAAGCGGCTTGAGCAAACCACCTATACCACCGCTAACAACTACTACAAGTCGGAGTCGGGCAGGGTCGTCACCAACTTCCCGGACAGTGCCTTGACCTATGGCCTCATGGCTCGGGTATTCGCATTGCCCGTCTTCTCAACTCACCGACGACGATGGTCCAAGACAACGAACACGCAGTCGGCCGCTGCGGACCAACCGGCATAGCCGGTGATGGCCTCGACGGCGCAGAGGCCGCCGCGCATTGGTGGGCCGGGCGGGAACCAGGTCGACATTCGATGACTTAACGCCTCAGCAAACTTCCTCGAAAGTGGAAAAAACCTTGATTACCAAGAGATTTCCATCGTAGCGTGGAGAAACTGAGGATGCACGATCTTCGGGTTGCGAGCCCCGCAAGTCACCCCTCACAAACGGCCAGCTTCGCTTCGAATCGCTCTCTCGTCACGAATTCCCGGCGGTCAAGTTGCGTGCCGGTGGCGAATGCTCGACGGCCCCGAAAGTTAGCGATAAGTGACGGCGTAGCGAGTCAGATGTTGTGGAACGCCGCAGGGATCAGCCATGATCATCCGGTCTCTGGTCCCGGCGGACGCCCGATCCGTCGACGCCATCGTCGCTGGGCCGAGCGCGCTCATCGTCGCCACGATGCACAAGATCAGCGACGACAGTACGCTGCCAAGATGACCGACAGCCTGGAGGCCCGCGTACACCTGCTCGAGGCGCGCTTTGCGATCAACGATCTCGTGGTGCACTACGGCGTGCTTGTGGATGACTGGCAGTGGGACGCCGTCGGGGACCTGTTCACCGAGGACGGGGTGTTCTCCTCCCCGAACCCGATCAGGAGGACCGTCGGTCGAATGGCCATCGTCGAGGACTTCAGGGTCAGGCACCAGCCGTACGTCGCCACGTGGCACGACCCGCACGGCATCGCCGTCGACTTCGTCGACGACGAGCACGCCCGCGGAACGGTCATCGGATATGCCGAACTCGGCGAGCCGGGGTGCACGATCACGACGTCGGTCCGCTACCACGACGACTATCGGCGTGAGAATGGTCGCTGGCGATTCGCCTCGCGCCACGTGCTCTCCCTCTACTGCATGCCGATGCCCGATCTGGTCGCCGGTGGGCT
>CAIVND010000001.1 GCA_903907185.1 uncultured Acidimicrobiaceae bacterium | reverse complement strand
GCCGGGATTCAATCCGAGCCGCCACCGGGTGACGTACGTTCGTGACAAGTCCAAGACGCTCGAAGATGGTGATGCAACGCGCCGAGATGTCCAACTGTCCGCGCTCGATACCATGTCGGGCTGAACTTGGAAAGGCATGATGTCCGTTGTGCCAGGACTCTCCGAAGCTCAGTAGCGCTAGTGGCGCAAAGTTGCGGCTCAGGTCCTTTGACTCGAATGGTCGTTTACCAAAGATGTGACAGATCGAATTCGTGCTCCAGGTGACATGGTGCAGTACGAAGATCCGCACGAGGCCAGCCCAGAGGAAGCACTGAAATGCCCCTGCAAAGGTCATGGTGGCGAGATAGCCAATGAGCGCGGGCAGAGCAAAGGTCAAAATCGTCCAAAGTGGGGCATAGGCAGAGACGAATCGAATGTCTTTGTCGACAACGAGGTCGGGTGCCCAACGTTCGGCGTTGGCCTCCTCGGAGGTGTAGAGCCAACCAGCGTGAGAGTGAACAAAGCCTTTGAACATCTGAAATGGACTATTGCCAAAGAGGTTGGGTGAGTGGGGGTCACCGATGCGATCGGAGTACACGTGGTGGCGGCGATGAAGCGCAACCCAACTTGTCGCCGAACCCTGGACGGCAAATGATCCGGCGATCGCTAGCGCGATCCGCAGCCATCGCTTTGCGACGAAGCTTCGATGGGTCAACATGCGGTGAAAGCCGATCGTTATTCCAAGTCCCGAAAAAACGTAGAAAACAAGTCCGGTGATGACATCAACGGGGCGGATCGCAGTTCCCCATAGATTGACGACCGCCGCGATGAGTCCGGCAAAGGGACCAAAAACAACGATGCTGACGATGATCTTTTGAGCGAGCGATCCTGAAGGCGGCGTCTCAACATAAAGATCGGGTTCGATCTCGTCTGCGGCGTCGACCATGACGGTCGCGAGGGGATGGGGAGCAGGGGGTGCGATGGACAAATTGACTCCGTGTCTACGGTGCCGATTCGCCGCACCTCTCTCCCACAACGTAGCTCAGCTGGACGCGGAACTGCTTGCGGTTCGGGTAGTTTTACCAGCTGTTCACAGGATTCTCAGGCACGCCGAAAACCTTTGCCTACATAGTTCACATTGGTAACAACATGGAGGAGCAAACTGATGCTTATTCTCGCCGGCTATTTCGATATGGCACCTGAAGATCGGGAAGTTTTCCTCCAAGATCGTCAGGCGGCGATCGCCCTTTCTCTCACGGAGCCCGGATGCATCGAATACTGCTTTAGTGCAGATAGTTCGGACCCAGGTCGTGTCCGTCTGTTCGAGATGTGGGAGTCACCGGAGGATCTCGCTGTTCACCTTGAGGTACGCGCGGCCGACACGACTCCGAGGACTCCGGTGAATGTGATTGCGCGCGTCACTGAGCGGTATGAGGTTGTGGTGAGCGGGCCGTTACGCTCATAGCGATGTCACCGGCGCGGACGAATTGGCAACGATGGATTAGCCCGCGTGCGCTATTCGCTCACCTGTTGCTCTTAATCTTTTTTCCTGGGTGTCTCGTAGCTGGTTGGTGGCAGGCGACGGTCGCGTTCTCCGGCAATGGGCTGAGCTACCTCTACGCATTTGAGTGGCCAGTCTTCGCGATCTTCTCCACCGTTTTATGGTGGAACTTTCTCCACGACGAACCGGGAACCTATGGCAAGGAAAAGCTTGTCGCTCTTCGCCGTCCTCGTCCAGACAATGCAGCCAATGATCGCGAGCGAGCGGTGAGCTTCCGCAGCGAGGACGAGGGGGAGGAGTTGCGGAACTACAACGACTACCTTGAGCAGTTGGCTAATCGACCGACAGCAAAGACTTGGAGAAGACGGTGAGTGTAGTGATGCAGTTTGGAACGGTCGAAGGAGCGCTAAAGCGTTACCAGCTGATGGCCTACGTCGTTGGTACCGGACTCCTTGTTTTGGTGTTTGTAGGAATACCACTACAGATCTGGGATCACAGCAAGACCGTCGTCGCGATCGTGGGTCCGTTACATGGGTATCTCTATCTCATCTATCTCGCGGCCGCTTTCGACCTCGCTCGACGAGCACGATTTTCCTTCACAAGGCTGCTCATCATGATCTCCGCGGGTCTCGTTCCCTTTGTTGCCTTTGTCATTGAACGCAAGATCTCGACGACGATGGCGGTAGAGCGTAACGAGCACACGATATGAACGTCGAACGATAGGCCCGATGGCTCGACGACGGACAAGAACACCAATCCCTGAAGGTCCACTTGCTCGGACCACGATCTGGCAGGGACTTCAACCCCATGATGCGATCCGCGTAAAGGGTAAGCCTGGCCAGAGGAGACGCTATGAGTTTCTTGCGTTCGTGCAAAACACCGAGACCGGTGAGTGTTTCATCGAGGTGCTCGGTGGCCGCCTTGAGCGCGATGGAAGCTATCAGCGAAATATTCGGATGTTCCCGCCCGGACTTTGCTCCGCGCCACCTCGAAAGCGCCCATCTTTGGGCGATCGAGATCCAGTGGGTCAGCAGATGAGCTTTGTAGACCTTGCAACCGGTGACGAAGAAAGTGAGAGAACGGCTGACTAAACGTTCGCAGACCTCCGCATAGCTTTCGGAGCCCTCTGCGTAGACTGCCTACATGGACGAACAATCACCGGTCTCACTTAGTCGTGGTCTCCCGGAAACGGTCATTCCACCCGTACCCGAGCAGTGGCGTGTTGCGCTCGATCATGCGCTCTCGCAACCAGCCGAGCTTCGAAGAGCCGCGCTCGGAGAGGTCGCTGCGCTCTACCCGCGATTCCTCGATGCTTGGGCAGAACTCAGTTCGCAGGCTCGCGACCGGACGGAGGCCTATGCATACGCTCGGGTTGGCTATCACCGAGGACTGGACACCCTTCGCGGAGCTGGTTGGCACGGTACTGGCTACGTCCGCTGGGTTCATGAGAGTAACCGCGGATTTCTTCTCGCCTTAGAGGCACTGCGCCGGTGTGCGGGTGAGATCGGCGAGACGGAGGAAGAGGAGCGCTGTCGGACCTTCTTGCGTCAACTTGAACCGGGTTGGGTGAGCCCCCATCCGTGAGTGAGAGCCATCGTGTAGTACTCATTACCGGCTGTTCCACTGGCATTGGCCATGTGGCTGCGCTGACCTTCTTAAAGGATGGATGGACGGTGATCGCGACGGCACGCCGGATTGAGACCCTCGATGATCTGGCAACTGCTGGATGTCATGTCTTCGCACTCGACGTTACTGAGGAACATTCGATGATCGAGACGCTCGACGAGGTTCGCGTGCAGTTCGGTTCCGTTGATGTGCTCATCAATAACGCTGGGTTCGCAACCTATGGACCGGTCGAACAGCTTGAGTCGGCGATCATCATGCGTCAGTTTGAGACAAACGTCTTTGGTCTGCTCCGCCTGTGTCAGCTGGTCCTGCCGATGATGCGCCAAGAGCAGTTCGGTCGCATCATCAATGTCTCATCTATCGCAGGGCGGCTATCGCTTCCTCTTGGAGGCGCCTACCATGCCTCGAAACATGCGGTTGAGGCATTTAGTGAGGCGCTGCGGTATGAGGTCGGGCCTTTCGGTATTGGAGTCAGCCTGGTCGAACCAGGTCCAGTGAAAACCCCCTGGGGAGTGACCGCAGCCTCATCGATCGTGACGGAGCTGTCCCCAGCAGATGACCCCTATCACGAGATGAAGTTTCAAATGCTGAGCTATCTCATGAATATGACGAAGGGATCCGTTGGACGGTTCTCGTCCTCTCCACAGTCGATCGCTCGGGTGCTGCTGCGGGCAGCGAGCGCTCGACATCCCCGTAGTCGATACCGCGTGGGACTCATCGCCAAAGTGCTTCTCTCGCTCCGTTGGATATTGCCCGATCGGCTGTTTGACCTCGTCGTCGCGCGCTCGCTCGTCGGGCGCTAACTGCACGGTGATGAACGGTCACGCATAAACTTCGAACATGAGTTTTTTCCAAGCACGCAAACAGGCAATGGTCGAATCGACGCAGGCCTTGGCGGGCCGCAGTACCCCAATAGCAATAGGTGGTAGCCATCTTGTGCTCGGGAGACCGCTCGATTCGCCAACTCCAGCGGGATACGAAGAGGCCATCTTAGGGATGGGATGTTTTTGGGGAGCAGAGCGGATCTTCTGGCAGCTTCCGGGTGTCTATCTCACCGCGGTGGGCTACGCCGGTGGCTACACCGAAAATCCCACCTACGAAGAGGTCTGTTCGGGAAAGACCGGTCATGCTGAGGTCGTGCGCGTCGTCTATGACCCGAACGTGACGAACTTTGGGGAACTCCTCCGGGTGTTCTTTGAGGAACATGACCCAACACAGCTGATGCGGCAGGGGAACGACATCGGGACTCAGTACCGATCGGTGATCTATACCTCCA
This sequence comes from uncultured Acidimicrobiaceae bacterium, assembly GCA_903907185.1. GTDB lineage: Bacteria > Actinomycetota > Acidimicrobiia > Acidimicrobiales > Bog-793 > CAIVND01. The sequence continues at coordinate 8,790 of CAIVND010000001.1, read as the reverse complement.
CCAAACAACAGCACGAACTCGCTCTCGCCACTGCCAAGTCCTACAGTGAGCGACTTGTCGCGGCAGGTTTCGGACCGGTTGTCACCGAGATCAAGAGTATCGATGAGCTTGATTCAACGAAGCCCTTTTTCTTCGCCGAGAACTACCACCAGCAGTACCTTGCGGCGAATCCAAATGGATACTGCGGTCTGGCAGGCACCGGTATGTCCTGTCAGGTTGGTCTGCTCAGCTAGCTCGCCAACTGCTATGGGTGTTGGATCACTCCAAGTGTTCCCATCGCAACGAAGAGAACGGTGAGATAGGTGATTGAAAAGGTAAAGAGCCGCATCGCGTTCTTTGGACTGGGATCGGATCGCAATGACCACGAACGTTGAAGAAAGCCAGCTCCAAGTATCGCAGCGATGACGAGGTAGGCGATCTCCTCAGGGCCCTTATAGGGTGCAACAACTCCAAACACCAGCGCGAGAAGATCGAGTGCGACGGTGTACCAGATGATCTGGGTGACGACGGAGTCGATCTCGGCAACGGCAGGGAGCATGGGAATATTGGCACGCTGATAGTCCTCGCGATAGCGCACGGCCAACGCCCAAAAGTGTGGCGGAGTCCAAAAGAAGACGATCGCAAACAAGATGAACGGCGCGACGCCAACATGGTTAGTGACCGAGCTCCAACCAACAAGAACCGGTACGGCACCTGCCGCGCCACCGATCACAATGTTTTGAGTTGTGGAGCGCTTTAACCACATCGTATAAACAAGGACGTAGAAGGCTGTGGCAGATATCGCAAGGACGGCGGAGAGCAGATTGACGGCCCTCCATAGCTCGAAGAACGCGGCAACCTCGAGGCAAACAGCAAAGATCGTTGCCGACTGTGGCGTAATGATCCCGGTGACGAGCGGACGTTGTTTAGTCCGGTCCATCAGTGCATCGATGTCGCGGTCATAGATCATGTTCATTGCATTTGCGCCACCAGCTGCGAGGGTTCCACCGAGCAGCGTGTAACAGATGAGTGCGAACGAGGGAAGGTGTTTCGCTGCGACGAACATCGTTGGAACGGTGGTGATGAGAAGCAGCTCAATGATGCGGGGTTTCGTGAGAGCTACGTACCCTTTAATCTTCTGACCCGTAATACCCGGCAGCGCCTTCGTACGAAGTTCCGGCGCACCGGCGATAGAGCTCACGAAAAGAGACTAGTTCGGCTGCGTTTCCCGCATTTTCCGCCGATTGGTGAATCGTCGTTCCGGTCGAACTCACACGGCTTGGTCACTGAACGCCCAGTGAGGCAAATCGCTCGGCCCGGAGCAGGTTTTCCTCCCGGTCATCAAGAGGCGAGAGCTCTTCGTCGAGGATAAGTCCAAGGAGCAGGTCCGCCAAGGCGGGGTTACGGGCAAGTGCAGGTCCGTGCAGGTAGGTGCCGATGACGCGGTTGTGGTAGGCGCCATCGAAACCGCCACTTCCATTGCCAACTCCGAACTTCGTCTGCATGAACGGTCGTGCTCCAGGACCGATCTTGGTGTGACTTGCATGGTTCTCAAATCCTGTCAAAGCACCAAGATCACGCGGCCACTCGCTCGCAAGACAGTGGCCAAGGAGCTCCCCAACCGCCCGTGGCGAGTTGGTCCGCTCGGTGATGACGTCGAGCAGATTGAGTCCCTCGTGTGTCACGCCATCTGCTCCGGGAAATGATCGACCGATGATCTGGTAGCCGGCGCAGACGGCAAAGACCACAGCCCCTTGGTCGACCACCTTGGCGAAGTTCGACGAACGGAGCTGTTCTGCTGCCCGGACCTGTGGCCCATCCTCGCCACCCCCGATGAGGTAGATGTCGCCATTTAGGGGCAGTGATTCATCGGCGCGGGCAAAGGCGAGCTCCGCGTCAATTCCACGCCAGCGTGCCCGGTTTGCCAAGATCAGGCCATTGCCAGAATCTCCGTAGGTGCCGAGTAACTCGGGATAGACGACCACGATACGAAGTGCAGTTCGCACGCCACTGGAATTTCGCTCTCCCATGGCCGCGGGCACACCTGCAACCACGTGACCGGAGGAGTGGGTCAGTATTCTTTGCGGAGGTTGTTGAAGTTCGCGCCGAAGATCTTGAAACGCGGTGTAGTTCGCGATGACATCGACCTCACCGGAATCGAACTCTCCGAGCGCAATATATGGCGACTGGTCGCCGATCCGATGTTCGACGCCCGCATGGCGCAGCCGAACCGCGAGATCGAAACGACGATCGCCGGACACAACAACGCTACGGCCCTGCAGTTGTTCGAAGGGGACATCAAAGAGCCATGAGGGATCGTGCCCGTCGGCAATCCGGGCGTTGATCGCGATGAGTAGATCAGCCGAGCTGTCCCGAGTGAGACCGATCAGGCTGGACCAACCGGCGGGATTCTTGGCGAGCAGGAGTCGCAGGTTGAGCGTGCCCAAGGTGAAATGAGCGAACCGACCAGCGACCTCATTGAGCGACGACATCGCCGCAAGACCGATCAGAGGATCAACGCCCATCTCGACCGCTGCGACCGTGGCCATTGCGAGGTTGGCAAGGTTGAAACGTCCAGGGAGCAGTGTTTCGAGTTTGAGAGCAGTTGCATCTTCGAAGACCAGCATGTCACCATCGATCTCGACACATGGAGTTGGACGTGAAAATCCGCAGCTGCAAGACCAGCCCGTCGGTTCGTAGATGATCCGTCCATCGCAGTTGGGACAGTGGAAGGCATCGTCGTTCCACGCGGTGCCAGCCCCCACCCAGCGAACGTTGTCTGCAAGCTGTGCGGCAAAGACAACAAGGGGATCATCCGCGTTGGCGACGACTCTCGCGTAGGTGGACTTGATCGCCTCGCGCCATCGGCTCGCGATCATGCGAACCTCACCGACGCGATCAAGCTGATCTCGGGAGAGATTCAATAACACGACGACCTTTGGATCCAGGTCGACGAGCATCCCTGGTAGATAGCCCTCGTCGATCTCCAATACAGCAGGGGCGTCGAGTTTCCTCCCAAGAGCAGTTGCGATACCTGCCGGCATATTTGATCCCTCGGGCGAAGTTGCCACCTGTTCTATACCGCCAAGCGCCTCGACCAGCAGTCTTGTTGTTGTGGTCTTTCCATTCGTCCCGCTGATGACGGCGATCTCCCGAGAGTGGGCAAGTCGACCAACAAGATCTGGAGACAGTGCGAGGCCAACCCGCCCTCCAATAATCGATCCCTCACCACGGCCAGACAGACGTGAGAGCTGAGCGGTAAGTCTCATTGCACGCACCGCTGTGATTGTTCGGAGCCGAGTCAAAGGACCAAGGTCATCGCGAGATGGCGGGAGGCTCCTCGACAACGCCCCTCCTCTACCCGGTGATTATCACTGCGAACAAAGCAAACTATCGATGGTTCCTCTCCCAGATCGTAACGGGAGGCAAATGAAAAAGGCCATCACACTGCAGCGGACCTTCGTCGTTACGTGTCTTTCAGGGCTGCCTTGATCATCGAATGAAGGCCACGAACTATCCTTCGAAGAGCGATCGATGGCCGATGCACTGAACAGGTTGGAGGAGCCGTGTCAGAAGAGGCAAGCAACTTTGAGGAGATGTCGCCGAGCGAGGCGAACGAGGCGCTGAGTGGTGGCGCCTACTTACTTGACGTGCGTGAAGATGATGAGTGGGAGGCTGGTCACGCTGCTATCGCCCATCACATTCCGCTCGGCGAACTAGAGGATCGCTATGGTGAGATCCCGCTCGGTCAGCCCATTGTCTGTGTCTGTCGTGGTGGTGGACGTTCCGCGCGAGCCGCCGGTGCACTTGCTGGCGTGGGTTATACGACGATCAACTTGGCGGGCGGTATGCGAGCATGGGCAGCCGAGGGCTTTGTGGTCACCACTGATGACGGTGCCGATGGAGAGGTCATCTGATCGAGCATCGGCTCTCTTGGGAGTTGCTTTTACGCGCAATAATGGCGTTCTATTACCTTGCGGCAAAATAATGGTTTGCTAGTCTAAATATGTGATCAATAAACCTGTTCTCGAAACTCCCGGCCGCACCGCAGCCCGACTGGGTCGGCAGGTGGACTCAGCGCTCGCCAGGGTTGAGCTGACCTCCGCCCAATACCGGATGCTCTTTCAGCTTGCTGATGGCGCCGAAGCTTCAACAATGCTTGCACGCAAACTTGAGGTGAGCGCTCCGAGTGTGACCGCGGTCGTCGACGGTCTTGTAAATAGAGGTCTGATCGTCCGTACGCCGTCGGATCTTGACCGTCGGAAGGTCTCACTCGACCTGACCGAGGAGGGGCGTCGCGTACTTATTGAGGCAGATGCATCGGTAAATGATCGGCTTCAGGCGATCGCAGGACGTCTCGATGAGGAGCGCGCCGCGAAACTCATCGAAGATCTACCGCTCTGGGAGGCCGCACTCGATGCTCGGCGAATTGATCGACTCGCGTCCCGGGCTGCGAAGGGTCGTTGATGAGACCGTCAGGACTCGTGACCGGACCAAACAACGAGCAACTTTTTAGCGATCTCGAAAAACGAGATTTTGAGCCGATAGCGGAGATCTCGCTCTTTGATGCTCCAAAGGCCACGATCGATCCCGATCAATCGAAGTCTTGGATCAAGCGCTCGCTGCCACTTGTGCGTGCCCATCGCTGGGTATGGATGACCTCGATGGTGATGTCGTTTATCGCACTACTTACACAGGTGCAGATTCCAAGGATTCTTGGCCAAGCGATCAACCAGGCTCTGCCGGGATCAAGTGGATCGAATGCACACCTTGTATCGCTCTCACACTTCGCGATCGTTATTGGCGTACTGATCGCCGTTCGCGAGGTTTCGAACTATACCGGCCGACGCCTTCTTCTCAACACCGCATATTCGTTTGAATATGACCTTCGTAACAACGTCTATGAGCACTACATGGGTCTCTCGTTTCCCTTCTATGACTCAGTTCAGATCGGTCAGCTCATCTCACGTGCCAACTCCGACGTGCGTGCGGTGCAGCAGTACCTGGTCATGGCGCCGACCGTGTTTGTGCAATGCGCGGTGGTGCTGATCGCGTTTGCGGAGATGTTCACGATCAACGTCCCGCTTACCCTTGTTACGATTCTTTCGCTCCCTATAACGGTCGCTGTCGGCGTCGTCATGCGCAAGAAGATGTTTCCTGTCTCTTGGCTGATCCAAGCCCGTCTCGCAGAGGTGGCGACGATCGTTGAAGAGAACATCAGCGGTGTTCGAGTTGTGAAGTCATTTGCAGCAGAACAGCCAGAGCTCTCCGCTTTGGCGAGTACCGCAGATCGCCTGCAGTGGGCCTATATCAAGAATGCGAACATTCGCGGGACGTGGGCACCGACACTTGAGAACCTCCCTCGCGTTGGGCTTGCCATCATCTTGTTGTACGGAGGCATCCTCGTTATTCACGGACATATGCAGGTCGGCACACTCGTTACCTTCCAGGCGTACATGCTGCTCTTCCAGCCTCCGTTCCGCCAGCTCGGCATGGTCATCATGAACGGCCAGCGCGCCTCAGCATCCGCGAAGCGGATCTTTGAGGTACTTGATCATCAGGCAGAGATTGTGGATCGCCCAGGTGCAGTTGATCTCGTGAACTGCCAGGGTCGAGTCCGCTTTAATGACGTCACCTTCACCTATGCCGATGGCACGCCGGTGCTTCGTCACTTTGATCTAGAGATCGCTCAGGGCGAGACCGTTGCGTTGGTCGGTCGGACGGGTTCGGGAAAGTCAACAGTTGCAAGAATGTTGAACCGCTCCTATGACGTCACTGACGGTTCGATCACGATCGATGGCACTGATGTCCGTGACTACACCATCCCCAGTCTTCGGTCGAACGTTGGTATCGTGCTCGACGAGCCCTTCCTCTTCTCCGTCTCGATCCGTGACAACATCGCCTACGGCAAGCCGGACGCCTCGATCGAGGAGGTTATTGCCGCTGCCGAAGCCGCCGACGCGAACCGTTTCATCGCTCGGCTCGCGGACGGCTATGACACTGTCGTCGGTGAACGGGGTTACACACTCTCTGGTGGACAGCGTCAGCGCATCGCAATCGCAAGGACCCTGCTGCTCAATCCACCCATCTTGGTTCTCGACGATGCGACGAGCGCAATTGACGTTCAGGTTGAACAACGCATCCACCATGCGCTTGGACGCCTGCTCGCGAACCGAACCACGATGATCATCGCTCACCGTCTCGCGACCATCAGTTTGGCTGATCGTGTGGTGCTGGTAGAGAACGGATCGGTCATCGCAACAGGCACGCACGAGCATCTCCTCGCGAACGATCCCCGCTACGCAGAGGTACTTGCACGGGTGGTCGAAGAGGAACAGATTGAAGTCGATGACGATATGGAAGATCTGTAATGGGCTTCGGCGGCAGTGGTGGAATGTGGGAGGGCATCCGTGGAAATGTCGGAGGCAACTTCGGGGGCAATGTCGGTCCCGGCGCTGCTCCGGGAGGAGCTCCATTCGCTGGAATCCCTGAGGAGCTCCGAGAGGCGGTAAGTAGTCTCGTAGCTACCGAGCCAGATCACGGACTACCGTCGGCGACCTTTACTGCAACTGCTCCAGATCCAGGTCGCCTCACACTCTGGTCATTGATCCGAGCGCGTTGGTCTATCGCAGTCTGGTCTTTGTTCTTTCTGGTCGTTGAGACTTTGGGGTTTCAGTCAGGACCTTTTCTCACCAAGATTGGCATCGATGATGGAATTGGCAAGAGCACAAACTCGCCGCATCACCTGAACATCATCGTCGCGACGGGTGTCGCGTACATCCTTACGGTGTTGCTTACTGTTCTGGTGGAGCGCAAGCGCGTCCGCAATACGGGACTATTAGCGGCAAATGTGATGAACGATCTCCGCGTCAAGGTCTTCACGCACATCCAGCGACTTTCGCTCGACTACTTCACCGAGGAGAAGGCCGGTGTCATCATGACTCGGATGACCTCGGATATCGAGGTCCTTCAGAACCTGCTTCAAGATGGCATCGCGCAGTTCTGCATTCAGGGCCTGACGATGGTCGTAGTTACCGTCCTTCTTTTCGTCTTTAATGTTCAACTTGCGCTGATCACCTGTGCCCTTGTTCTTCCAATGCTGATCGCAACTTCGCTGTGGTTCCGAAACGCCTCGGCACGGACCTATCTGCTTGTTCGAGACACGCTCGCCGCCGTTATTGGCGATATCGCGGAGAGTCTCTCAGGAGTACGAGTCGTGGCGGCCTACAACCGCCAGAAAAACAACGTCATTCACCACCGCAACGTGGTCGGTCGATATCGCAAGGCAAACCGTACGAGCGCGAAGGTCACGGCGGCTTACACTGCCTCCTCGGATTTCATTGGTCTTGGTGGTCAGCTTGCGTTGCTCTTGATCGGTGGAGACATGGTCATCCATGGTCATCTCTCGGTTGGAACGCTCAGTGCTTTCATCTTGTACCTCGGATCGTTCTTCCAGCCGATCCAGCAGATCGTTCAGCTCTACAACACCTACCAGCAGGGACAGGCTGCGGTGATCAAGCTCCGCACCCTTCTTGAGACGGTTCCCTCAGTTGCCGAGTCACCTGATGCCTATGAGCTTCCACCGGTTGAGGGAAAGATTGACTTTGATGACGTGACCTTTGGTTATAACCCGAAGGTGCCAGTGCTTGAGGGGGTCAACCTTCACATCGCTGCTGGCGAGATCATCGCCTTTGTCGGTGCCACCGGCGCAGGCAAATCAACCATCGCCAAACTGGTGACACGGTTCTATGACCCAACCGAGGGAACCGTCCGGATCGATGGCCACCGTCTGCAAGATGTCACGTTGAACTCATTGCGTCGCCAACTGGGCGTCGTTCCGCAGGAGGCGTTTCTCTTCTCCGGTTCCATTCGAGACAACGTTGCGTTCTCTCGACCTGAAGCGACCGACGATGAGGTGCTTGCTGCAATCAACGCCGTTGGTCTGCAGGACCTGATTGATCGACTTCCCTATGGCATCGATACCGAGGTGCATGAGCGTGGACAGTCGCTCGCCTCTGGTGAGCGTCAGCTGATCGCACTGGCACGTGCATTTATCGCCAGTCCCCGTGTTCTCGTTCTCGATGAGGCAACCTCGAACCTTGATCTCAAATCGGAGGGAAAGGTTGAGACGGCTCTCGATCTTCTTCTCGATGGACGTACGGCCATTCTGATCGCACACCGTTTGACGACCGCCATGCGTGCCGATCGGATCATCGTTGTTGACGACGGCAAGATCGTTGAGTCCGGGTCACATGATGAGTTGGTCTCGAAAGACGGTCGCTATGCGGAGATGTACTCCACCTGGTCGAATCATCAGGGCGAACAACGACCGAGCGAGTTCAGTAGCTCCTCCTGATCGGCCACGGGGTCGTCAATCTCGACGAATGTGGCGCCATTTCGTGATTTTCGTCTTTGACCTGTATCGTAATTATTCGGTTCAACGATATGGGGTGACGTAGTGGCAGCGCTTGATGAGATCTTCCTTGGCCTGCCCCTCGACGCACTAGATGCTGCCGCTCTTGAGCGTGCGCAGGCGTTTGGCTGTACCAATGCGGAGATCCGGGTTGAGGAGATTCGCGAACAGTACCTTTCATTGCGCGACTCCGATGTTGAGGGAACGAGCGATGACGTCGAGATCGGCGTTGGAGTTCGGGTCGTTATCGATGGCTCGATGGGGTTTGCTGCGACCGTCGAACTCACACCCGATGCCGTTGTGGCCGCGGTCGATTCTGCGGTGAATGCCGCGCGGGTTACGTCGAGCGCAAGAGGGCGATTGGTTGAACTTGCCGATGAGCCTGGATACGGAAGGGT